>NZ_JBHIOZ010000025.1:14354-19301 GCF_042195805.1 Bartonella sp. AP57NXGY
AACCAAATACACTTTGCTTGTCAATTTGCACGCTTGTTTTTAAGAAACCTTTCTTTAAGGTGCCTAAGCTTATTTCACTACAGAGTTCGTGGATGGTATAATGGTAAAGCCCCGATGAATAATATAAAATTTATAGAGCATCTCCATTTTTACACTTCATAAAAGAACAAGTTGGGCGCCATTAGACACTTTGCAAACTCCCAATGTTGTGACAATTTTTGGCATTTTGGATGGTTTATAAAAGGCATTTTTAGTGCTTTTTTGTACAGTTTCATTCTATACGGCTTTATTTACTTATAATGTGCAAGAGACATGGTTTTGGTTAATAAACAGCTTTGAAATGAGAGAATCCTACGGTACTAAGATCTTTTATCCAACACGCAAAATAATGAACACTCTTTATAAGACAATGTGATGCATCTTAAGAAGAGTGATTGTAGATCTGTTCTTTTAGGAATTTTTGCTTTTTGTGGTGCAGAGAAGAGAGCAGGAATATTCAGAGTAGAGCTTACCTTATGTAGTCTATGGATATCATCTTTAGGAGAGGGACATAAGCCACGTGATATGGTTAGCAAAGCTTGCTTAAGAGAAATTTGGTTGTTTACGAACAACTGGAGGTTAAGAATCTTTCTTCGTCCGAAGAAGACGTCGTATATACTACTATACTTTTTATTACCAAATAGAACGTGGTTTATGGATGCTAAATCGAAATGATAATTTATTTCGTATGAGGTTTTCCGTATTTGGAGATTGTTTGGTTAAAAAACATATTTATTAATCACTTGAAAATAGCGCTTAGAATTTTTAAACGATAAGTTTTGGTCTTGATGACGATAATTATTTGTGATGATCGAAAGTACCTATTTTACGAAGCTTTCATTGATAGGCGAATCAAAATTTATTCTTTTCTTTTGTTTAAATATTTATTTTGCAGCTATTTTTTCTTTTTTGCATCAAAGATACTTTTTCAAAAGGTAAATGGAAAGAATGATCAAAGGCAAGAGAATAAAGAGAACCTTATGTATAATTTGGTTTTCTCGTAGAGTTGTTGTCTATTAACTTTTTTCCTCATGAAGAGTGTAGAAAATCCATCGGAGAAGCAAAGAGAATAGGAAAAGTTAAATAAATAGCCGTAACAATTAGTTACGGCTATTTTTGTTTGCTTCATATTACCGAGAGAGGAAGCTCCCCTTAAGCGATTTTTGATTTAGCAAAAATCGGGTCGTAAAAGACTTCAGAGAGTTTTCTATCTTTAAAGAACAACACTACGTCAACTGTTGTATAGAGAACGATTTTTATCATTTCTAACTCGAGTTGCCGGCCAATTTCTGATCTTTTAATCAAGGTGGCACATCGCTCAAATGTCTGCAAAGCGCTGTTAGCATGCGTTGTTGTAATCGATCCGGGATGACCAGTGTTGAGCGAATTGAGATATTCCCATGCTTCATTGCCTCGCAATTCAGCGAGAAAAATTCTGTCAGGCGACTGACGCATACACGCATCTAGGCATTCTTCAGCTGAAACACGGCCTACATTGTTACCATAAATCATATGTACATGATTGGGATGATTGGGTAGAAAAAGCTCATGAACATCTTCAATTGTGATAATACGCTCCTCTACAGGGACCTTTTCAATTAAAGAGCGAGCAAATGTTGTTTTACCAGATCCTGTTTTGCCTGCAATAATAATGTTGCGTTTGTGAAGGACGCATTCTTCCAAAAATTCAAGAATTTTTCCCTCACGTTTACTTTGTAAGAGTTGAACTTCAAATGGTTCCAACCGTGTGAAGTCCTGCCTCGATAACAAGTTATTGGCTTCTTTTGCTGAAGGCTTATTAAAACTTACATCAGAAAAATCGTCAAATGCCCCTTCTTCTTTGAGTTCTTCTAACGTTTTAACTATGAGAGAATGTTTACGAATTACAAAGGAAAGAGCACCATCAACAACAGCTGGTGTTTGTATAATTGTACCACGTTGTCCACCAGGCAAGAGCACATAATTAATACTTCTGGGAGCCATACCGTTATAAACGATAATAGCTGTAATAAGCGTTTGCAAAAAAGTGGTTGTTAACTCTGGTACGCTATGTAGTTGCCAACCCTTAAAGCTTTTCGTCCATACTTCACAGGGGCGGCAAATCGATAATTCAGTGATCGTGGGATCTTCTAAAAAACAATCAAGCGGTTGCAGAAGCTGAAAAACTGCTTGATCTTTTTGTATCGGGTTAACGTGTGACGAGACTGTAGACATCGCTGAAATCCAGATCACGAGCAACAAAAATATTTACTCGTTCGCCTTGGTTTTTGTAAAGTGTTGGTGTGATATTGATGGAATTTTGAAGAACATCGATTGCTATAGATTCAGCATTCTGAGCTCCTTTATTTTGTGAGTTATCTTTATTTTCTTTGCTGCTTTTACCAACTTTTCCTCTTACCCATTCTCCTAAATCACCGATAATGCTTACCATAATTGCACTACCAAATCGTTCCCAAAAATGTCTGTCAACCCAGCCACCAATACCCGCTTCACCCAGAGGACCTGTGCCTGGTGAGTCAAGATTGACAACAACACCAGAAGGCGTTTCAATGCGTAACCATTGCACAAACACGCGCGTTTGTCCTTGTTGTATGCCACTTTGGTAAAAACCAACAACTTTAGAACCACGGTCAAGCAAAACAACACGTCCACTCGTGGAATAAATATCGCGTGTTAAATGACACGTCGTCATTCCGGGTTGTGATGTAATGATTTTTGTTTCTAACGTACAATCTATTTGCGTTCCTTGTGTAATCAAAAAGTCACGGTTACGAAGTTGCATCGCATGTGATTGACCTAAACGCACGGGCTGAAGGTTATCAAATAATACGCCATTACCTCTATCATTATTCGATGCTTTATTATTTGTATCTGTAGATCCTTCGCTACCACCGTTGTTAAGGCTAGAACTGAGCATACGTTTGCGTGCTAATTCTTCAGAATCTTGGAGCATATGTGGAGGAATGGCTGTTTGAAGAAGTTTACTCAATGCCGGTGGAATATCCAAGTTTGAATCTTCTGTTTGTGTTGATTTTTCTGCTTCTTCTACAATCTTTGGCTCTTCTATAATCCGAGGGACATAGTTTGGTATAATTTGCTGTACTATTTGTTGTGGTTTTTCTTCCTCAACCTCCACGGTATTACGCATTTTAAAAGCTTTCCAAGTCAAGGCAATCGGTATCGCTACTATGACAATAAGTCCTACCATTAACAATGCACGGGTACCTGGAATTGTTGGACGACGTTCAGAACCTAGTTCGGACCCTCCATAGGTACCTTCAATATGTTTTTGTTCGACGTTGTCCAGTTTTGTACCTTTTCCCTCTCCTTCCTTATTGTCAAACATCATTTTCCTCCTTTATTGATACGATAAACCACCGAAGATACTGTCCCTGTTGTGTTTGGTACGCCATTGGGGTCATAGGCTTCATTAAAAACAGCTAGAGCGCGTTTACCAAGCCGTATAAGCCATTTAGGATTGACCTTATGAACGGCGATAATATCATTAGAACTGCCGATAACGGTGCGTGGTATTAAGCTTTCATTACCTTCAGCATCTACGACATAAATCGATGGCATATCCATGTTAGCGGGAAATTTAAAGTAAGTAATACGCCCATTGTCCCAAGCATTTATCGGAGCAATATCTTGGTGACCACTCATGGTATAACTGAGATTATAGCCGTTGACGCTTTGGTGAAAACCACGTTCAATCGCAAGGCGCCGATTGTTTTCTTCTGACTTTTCATCGTTTGAATCGGGATAATGGAAAGCCAATTCATATGTTGATCCCGCACGGTCATTCCGAAATTGTAGTCGGAATTTATAACTCCGTTTGTCGGTTACAACGATGAGATTGGTATTGGCAAGTTCTGCTTTTGGTTTAATAAAAATATGCCGCCCTTTATGAGCAAAGGCATAGGCTTCAGAATCGCCAAAGGCATGAGTTATGTACTGTTCACCTTCTTCAAGAATAATATGTGTTGCCACACCAAGAACTGTTTCAATTTGAACCACATCGGCTTCGTTATATGTTATATAGCGAATGCGATGATCATATTGTGAATTTGATGGACTTTTGAGCGCCTGCACAGGTACCGTATAAAGAGAAGAAAACGAAGACAATAGAACAACGAACGCAAGTTTTTTCATAACAATCAATTCCTTAATCATTCAACAGTATTTCTGGGTCAGAACGGTAACTTGTTACTTGAAAACCAAGGGGGTTAAGCAATCGATCAGATGATTTCATGGGTGCACCAACATAGGTGTAACCAATTGTTGCAATTTGGTGCTGTTTTGGTCCAGTAGCAGCACCGTTGCTGTCAAGTTGCTGAGTCGTAAAACGTACAGTTGCTTGACCGAGTCCATTAGGCTGGATTGATCGTACTTTAACTGTAATACGTGCTTTGTTGGAAAGCACTTTGTCCCGTGCATTTTCTCCATCATAGATTTTATAATATTCTTGTTGAACAGATGCCGCACTTAAAAGTGCTGTTGTGTCATAGTTCAGTTGAATAGTATCGTAGTCGTAAGTTTCGCGGTTAAGTACATATTGGTTTAGCCAATATCTATCTACAACTTCACCATAGCTTTCTTCGTGTTCACGCATGATTGAGATAACATCAACTGCACCCGTCGTATTATCAACGCGCAATACTAAGGGAGTTGGAGCTGGTTGAGAAAATCCAACAACTCCACATATCATACCGAATAAGCCAAAAAGACCCACAGTACTCGCAACACGCCATGCCGTTCTGCGCGACCTTATAAATTCATTGATAAGATCACGTTCTAAGCCACGGCTTTCTTCATAATAACTTCTAAGTTGTTCGGCTTTCACTGGTTTTGCTTGTTTTGTTTTCATCTGTCTCCTCGCTTGATTTCGGCAGGGATTGTTTTATTAAT
>NZ_JBHIOZ010000026.1:0-10438 GCF_042195805.1 Bartonella sp. AP57NXGY
AGATATGTAACGACACGTGAGTGTGCACAGCTTTTTAGTGTATCCACAACAACGATTCGCAATTGGGTGCTTCAGGGTTTGTTTCCGGAGCCATATAAGCTAGGGAGAGCAGTGAGGTGGAGAAAGAAAAAGATCTTAGCCTTCACTCCAAAGAAAAATAAGGAGCAAATTAGATAAAATTATATAAACTGTAGAAGGTGGTCTAAAAATGGTTATTTAAAGAAAAAAACTGTATATTTCAATATTTTAAACACAAAAAGTGGTGCCCAGACGCGGATTCGAACCACGGACACGCGGATTTTCAGTCCGCTGCTCTACCAACTGAGCTATCTGGGCATGCTTCATAAAAAATATAAAGCGTTTGCGGTTATAACATTAAAATTTTCTCTGTCCAGTCATCAAAAGAAAAATAATTGATTTTTTAATAAGTTTATCTCCCTATTCTAGAGCGTTATCAATGAATCTTTATCATAAAATAAATTTGATAGGTATATTGGACACTTTAGTGTATTGTTATTAGAATGCTGTCTTATCGTGGTGGTGATACAAAAAAAATTAAAAGAATCAATCGAGAAGAATGATTAAGAAAGATTTTTTTATAAAGTTTCCCTAAATTTTAAGCATACGAAATAAGAGACAACATTTTTGACTTTTTTCTAAAAAGATTATTGATTAGTCTTTATAATAATTTGTTTTTCTTTATAAAGAAAGAAAAACATCTAAAAGGGGAGAAATAATGATAATGTTACAAAAACCAAGTAATCGTCCCAATAATACTAATTTTTCTTCAGGTCCTTGTAGCAAACGGCCTGGTTGGACTCTTGATGTTCTTAAAAATGCATTAGTTGGGCGTTCACATAGATCTAGAGAAGCAGAATTAAAACTTGCTGAAGTTGTTAATTTAACCCGTGAGATTCTTGAGGTTCCTTCTGATCATCGTATAGGAATTATGCCAGGATCAGATACCGGTGCTGTTGAGGCTGCTCTATGGTCTCTATTAGGTGAGCGTGGCATTGATATGGCAGCGTGGGAAAGTTTTGGGTTTGGGTGGAATAAAGATGTTGTCGAGCAATTAAAGCTTTCTGATGTGCGTCGTTTTGAAGCTCCTTATGGTGAAATACCAGATTTAACACAACTTGACTTTGATCGGGATGTTGTTTTTACATGGAATGGGACAACTTCTGGTGTGCGTATTCCTAATGCGGATTTCATTCCGCATAAGCGCGCTGGATTGACCATTTGTGATGCAACATCGGCAGCTTTTGCGCAATATCTTGATTTTTCAAAATTAGATGTTGTTACTTTTTCATGGCAGAAAGTTTTGGGAGGTGAGGCTGCACATGGTATGGTGATTTTAAGTCCTCGTGCTGTTGAGAGGCTTGAGAATCATGTTCCAGCTTGGCCTATGCCCCAACTTTTCTATATGACAAAAAATGGAAAATTGAACGAAGATATTTTTAAAGGAAAGATCATCAATACACCTTCTATGCTTTGTGTTGAGGATTTTCTTGATGGGTTGAAGTGGGCAAAATCTCTAGGAGGTGCAGCGGCATTAAGAGCAAGGGTTGAGAAAAATTTTTCTGTACTTGATGCTTTTGTTCGCAAAACGCCATGGTTAGAATATTTGGCAAAAGATCCTGAAGTGCGTTCTAACACCGCTATTTGTTTAGATATTGTGGATCCAGTGATTACTGCTTTGGATACGGAAAAGCGAGTATCTTTTATAAAAGCGGTTGTGAAGCGTCTTGATGAGGAAGGGGTTGCTTATGATATCGGTTCGTATCGCGATGCTCCTCCTGGGCTTCGAATTTGGGCGGGTATAACAATTGAGGCTTCCGATCTTGAAATTTTAACACAATGGCTTGAGTGGGCGTTCCAAGTTGAAAAAGCACAGCTTTAAATAATTACTGTTGATTTTCACAACGTGTTTTTAAACAAAAAAGGATACGAGAGATTATGATGATCTTTCGTATTCTTGTATCAGACAAACAGCCTCTAAATATTACATGAATTGTAAAAGATTAAGACGGGGAATGAATGCTTTGTCAGGTGTTGGATACGCACAAATTAAAATCTCTAATGTTTTTACTTTTTGTAGCGAAAATGACAGATTTAAAATATTTGGGTATTTGCTTATCTTTATTATCATAAATTTGAAAATTTAATCACTTGAAGATTGAGAAAAATCTGAAATGAGGAGTCGCACTTGCTCTAAGGTTTCGTTATAAAGAAGAGTTTGTTTTTGAATGCTGGTTTTTTTGACCAAACACGACGGAGAAAGTTATGGCCAATGTAGTTGTTGTCGGTACACAATGGGGTGATGAAGGCAAAGGTAAAATTGTAGATTGGTTGTCTGAGCGAGCAGATATCGTGGTGAGATATCAGGGGGGGCATAATGCTGGCCATACATTGGTTGTTGATGGAGTCAGTTATAAATTATCACTTTTACCGTCTGGTTTAGTGCGTGGCAAGTTATCAATTATTGGTAATGGTGTTGTTGTTGACCCTCATCATTTTGTTGCAGAAGTAAAAAAACTATGTAATCAGGGTGTAAAAATCACACCAGAAATTTTGCGTATTGCTGAAAATGCTCCTTTGATTCTTTCTTTGCATCGTGATCTTGATGCAATTCGAGAAAGCGGTTTATCTGGTTTAAAGATTGGTACAACAAAGCGCGGTATTGGACCGGCTTATGAAGATAAGGTGGGACGTCGTGCTATCCGAGTGATGGATTTAGCAGAAAAAGATACACTTATGGCTAAGATTGAGCGGCTTTTGAGGCATCATAATGCTTTGCGTCGTGGGATGGGTGTTGCAGAGATTGATTCTCGAGCACTTTATGATGAATTGATGCAAGTTGCGGATAAAATTTTGCCCTTTATGGATTGTACGTGGCGTCTTTTAGATGAAGGTTATCGAGGAGGGAAACACATTCTTTTTGAAGGTGCGCAAGGTGCTTTATTAGATAATGATTTTGGAACTTATCCTTATGTAACGTCATCTAATACAGTTGCTGGGCAAGCATGTACAGGTTCGGGGATGGGACCTGATGCAATCCATTATGTTTTGGGTATTGCAAAAGCTTATACTACACGCGTTGGAGAAGGGCCGTTCCCGACAGAGCAGATAAATGATATTGGTGAATTTCTGGGAGTGCGTGGACATGAATTTGGTGTTGTAACGGGTCGAAAGCGTCGATGTGGTTGGTTTGATGCTGTCTTAGTACGTCAGATGGTAACAATTTGCGGTGTTCAAGGTATAGCATTGACAAAACTTGATGTTTTAGATGGTTTGGATGAAATAAAAATTTGTATTGGTTATGAGCTTGATGGTAAAAGGATTGATTATTTACCTTCTTCCATGGGAGCTCAGGATCGGGTGAAGCCTATTTATGCAACATTAGAAGGTTGGAAGGAAGAAACAGCACATGCATTGAGGTGGGAAGATTTACCAGTGCAGGCTATTAAATATATACGCTATATTGAAGAACTGATTAATACAAAAGTGGCTTTATTATCCACAAGTCCAGAGCGTGAAGATACTATTCTTATTACGGATCCCTTTGTTAATTGATTATTGTTTTTAGATTTCTATATATGTTCTCTGTTCGTTTTTGTATCTTTTTACAAAAAAAGTTTTTAAGAGCACGTAAAAGAAAGGTGCAAAATAGCATTGTTTATTTTTCATATTCATTTTACATTATTGCAATAGTTGTACCAATATTAAATGGCAACCAATTTAGAAGGCTAAAATAAAGTTTTTTGGCTTTACTATTGATTTTTTCTCAGTTTAAGAGAGATTATAGAGGAAATGGTAGATTTCGTTGGAATCTTAAAAAAGACAATTAATGCACAAAATAATATTACACCACAAGTGCGTAAGCGGATTTATAAGCGGGCTACCGAAACACTAGAACATCAATTTGTAACAGCAAAAATACCACAAGCAATAGCGGATGAACAAAGAAAGATTCTTCAAAGTTCTATTGCAACTGTTGAAGGAGAATATTTAGCAGTTGAAAAGAAACGGCTTTCTTCAGTTATTGGTTGGAATCCCACAAATATAAATGAAGATAAGAAATATACAAAAAAAACTATATTACCAAAGAATAATGAATTGTCAGAGGTAAACATAAAAAGAAAGCAAGATTTTGTTACACGTTCAAAGGATAACAAGGTATTTGTTGAGCTTTGTGTATCAGATATACCAGATGCAGAGCCTGTTAATATGGAGGCTGATGTGCCTTCTCAGCATGTTAATAGCAGTGTGTTAAAGATTTCTCCTTCGCAGGAAGATAATCCGCATATTGTTTCGCACATTTTTTCTCAGGCTTTACGTCGTGCTAATAAATCGTTAGTGCAAAGGCGTATTGTGATAAGTGCTGTTTCTGTTGTTAGTTTTGTTGTTTTACTTGTTGGTATTTTTTTTGTTGGTGAGCGTGTATTTGTATCAAATGATCATCAGTTTTTAGAAGAAAATCTTCAAGCTTCTCACAGAGTACCAAAGGCATTTCCAATTAAGAGAAAGTTAACACAACGCTTATTAGAGGATGGAAGTGAAATTGATGTTGGTTTAAAACAAGCGATAGATTCTTCGGATGAAGAAGTATTCTCAACAGTTGTTGATAGCAATTTGCAATCGCTTGAAACATCAGGTGAAGCTGTTTTCTATCAAGCACGTACAAATTATGATGCAGAAAAGATAGCAACGGGAAGTGCTCGCTGGACACTTATAAAAGAGTCTCAAGTGAAGGGGTCTCCAGAAGAAACAACTATACAAGGTGATATAACAATTCCTGATGAAGGGATATCATTACGGTTAATTTTACGTCGTAATACCGATCAGTCATTTCCTGCTTCATATATTATGGACCTTATTTTTATTCTTTCGGATAAATTTTCAGGTAAAGCTATAAGCAATGTTCAAGCATTAACCTTTAAAGCAAGTGAACAATCCATTGGACAGGCTTTAACAAGAACCATTGCTGCAAAGATTAACGATGACTTTTTTCTTGTCGCATTGAGTGGAAATCATCCATTTCTTGATCGAAATTTACAATTGATGCGAGAATTAGATTGGATGCGTTTGGTGTTAACGGATAAAAACGGGCGTATAAGTGAATTAACCTTTGCAAAAGGACCAACAGGTAAGTCTATTTTTAATGAAGTTATTGGACAATGGCTTGCACAACAAGATAAGTTAACAGTTCTTGGTCAACAAAATAAAACATAGATGCAAAAAAATAAACGGCTGTGAAGAATTTTCTACGACCGTCTTTATCAATTATATACCAAATATATTCAATAAAGCTTTACATATCAATAACTTAAAGAATTCTATAGGCTAATTTACAAGTATAAAGCCAAGGCATGCTTTTTTTCATTTTCACATTTAAAGAATGTGCAAACCATTGGCTTTATACTTAACTCTAGGTTTTATACTTGACTTTGAGATAAAGTAGAATCTTTGATAGAGTTTTGCACTTTTTCAAATGCACGCATTTCAATTTGTCTTACTCGTTCTCGACTAATATTAAATTCACCAGAGAGTTCTTCTAGGGTTAGTGGTACATCGTTTAAACGACGCGCTTTAAATATACGCTTTTCGCGTTCATTGAGATTGTCCATGGCATTTATGAGCATGGAACGGCGATTTTCTAATTCACTTTTTTCAATTAAAATTTGTTCTTGATCGTTAGATTCATCCACCAACCAATCTTGCAACTCACTGTTTTCCCCTTCTTTTGTTCGAATTGGTGCGTTGAGTGAAGTGTCACCACCAAGCCTACGATTCATTGATACAACTTCATCTTCTGTGACATTCAACTGGATTGCAATTTTTTTCACTTGTTCTGCATTGAGATCGCCACTATCAAGTGCTTGAAGTTTACTTTTTAACTTACGAAGGTTGAAAAACAAACGCTTTTGATTAGCTGTTGTCCCCATTTTCACCAAACTCCAAGAGCGCAATACATATTCTTGGATTGATGCTTTAATCCACCATATTGCATAGGTTGCAAGACGAAAACCCCGCTCTGGTTCGAAACGTTTAACAGCTTGCATGAGTCCAACATTGCCTTCTGAAATGACTTCCCCAATGGGAAGTCCGTAGCCCCGATATCCCATCGCGATTTTAGCTACGAGACGCAAATGGCTGGTTACTAGCCTATGCGCAGCTTTTAGATCATTATGCTCACGGTAACGCTGAGCTAACATATATTCTTCTTTTGGCTCAAGCATTGGAAAACGACGCACTTCTTCCAAGTAACGGTTTAAACCACCATCACCTGTCATTACTGATAATAAATTCATATGGGCCATATAGCACCCTCCTTTTGTTTGAATTCCCTGATAAGGCAAATTCTATGTTTTAGATAGCTAACTATCCTCATAACCTCACTCTAGCATATTTTTCAATTTTGTTCAAAAAAAGATATTTTATTGTGAAATCTTGAGAAGGGGAAAAGTTTCAATTCATTTTTTTAAAAAGTTTAATAAGTTTAGCCATATCTTGAGGCAGTGGTGCGGAAAACGACATAACTTTACCGGTAGAAGGATGTTCAAAAGTAAGACTTGCAGCATGGAGTGCATGTCGGTTGAATTGATCGATTGCATTTCTAATAGTGGAGTTGAATGTGTTTGATTTTGTTTTAAAAGCGTTTCCATAAACTGTATCGCCTATGAGTGGATGCCCAATATGAGTCATATGAACACGGATTTGATGGGTGCGTCCAGTTTCCAAGCGACATTCCAGAAGGCTAGCAAAAGATGTTGAGTCTGCATGAGAGCCATATTTTTCAAGCAGAGAAACATGTGTAACAGCATGACGAGCATAAGGGTTTTGGTTATGGATGACAGCTTGCTTTGTCCGGTTATGGGGCGAACGGCCAAGTGATGCATCAATTGTCCAGACATTGCGCTGAGGTGTTCCCCAAATCAAGGCATGGTAGCGTCGATCTAATGCGCAGGTACGTCCATGATCAGAAAATTGAGCACTGAGACTTTTATGAGCTAGATCATTTTTTGCAACAACCATGACACCGCTTGTATTTTTATCAAGACGATGGACAATACCAGGGCGTTTAACACCACCTATACCAGATAAACTATTCCCACAGTGGTAAATAAGGGCATTAACCAATGTACCGGTCCAATTGCCATTCCCAGGATGAACAACAAGACCGGCTGGTTTGTTAATAACAATGACATGATCATCTTCAAAAAGAATGTCCAATGCAATGGCTTCAGCGCTAGGTTCTGCATCACGAAGGTCCGGCATTTCCAATTCAATTATTTGGTTAGGTTTTAATTTTATTTTGGGTTCCTTTATGAATTGACCATCAATTTTAAGACAGCCTTCACGGATGAGAGTTTGCAAACGCGAACGTGAGAGCACATCATGATATTGTTTTGCGAGCCACTGATCAAGACGTTGCCCAAGAGCACCTTCATCCGTTATTTTCTGTATTACCATACGATTCCTATTAAGTTTTTAATAAGATTTTACCAGTACGAAATTGCTTTACTATCGAGAAATTCTTTAATTCCCCAATGTCCTCCTTCACGAGCGCGCCCAGAAAATTTTACACCTCCAAAGTAGCTTCCACTGGGTAATCCATATCCATTAACTTCTACCATACCAGAGCGTACTTGTGCCGCAATACGACGACATTTGTTGCGATCTTGCGATTGAATATAGTTTGTAAGACCATACTCAGTCTCATTCGCTAAAGCGATGGCTTCTTCTTCTGTACTAAAAGAAAGAATCGAGAGAACTGGACCAAAGATTTCTTCTTTAAAAATACGCATATGAGGTTTTACATCAGCAAAGACTGTTGGACGGACATAATAACCGCGTTCCATTCCTTTTGGTAAACCAGTCCCGCCTGCAACAAGAGTTGCACCTTCATCAATTCCCGATTGGATAAGATCTTGAATTTTATCATATTGTTTTTTTGAAACAACGGGCCCAATATGATTTCCTTCTTGGCAGTTTGGTCCTACTTTTGTTGTTTCTGCAATATCTTTGGCTATTTTCACGGCTTTGTCATAGATGCTCTGTTCCACAAGCATACGAGTTGGTGCATTACAACTTTGTCCACTATTATAAAAGCAATGTCGTGCACCACGTTGAACAGCATCTGAGTCGGCATCAGCAAAGATAATATTCGCTCCTTTTCCCCCAAGTTCCAGACAGACTCTTTTTAAAGTAGCGCTGGCATTTTTAGAAATATCTTTTCCTGCTCTAGTTGAACCAGTAAAGCTGATCATTTCTAAATCTGAATGTGCAGAGAGGTAAGAGCCGACAGTCGCACCATCACCATTGATTAAATTAAAAACACCGGCTGGAAGTGCGGCTTCATCTAAAAATTCAGCAAAAAGCATAGCAGAAAGAGGCGCAATTTCAGAGGGCTTTAACACCATGGTACAGCCAGCCAAGAGAGCAGGAATAACTTTAAGAGTTACTTGATTCATGGGCCAATTCCATGGCGTAATTAATCCTACGACGCCGATAGGATCGTAGTGAAGGATTGCTTGCTCATTTCCCTTTATTAAAGTTTCTTGGAACGAAAACTCTTTATAAGCTTCGATAAAATTGCGAATATGGGAACTTCCGGTTGCAGTTTGCGCATTAAGCGCCATATCAATTGGTGCTCCCATTTCCATTGAAATGGTTTTTGCCATGTCTTTGGAACGTTTTTCGTAGATCTCTAGAATTTTTTCAACAAATCCAAGACGCTCATTTGGTGACGTTGTTTTCCATTTTTGAAAGGCTTCTTTAGCCGCATTAATTGCTTTATCAGCATCTTTTGTACTTCCAAGGCTAATGACAGCACAAGCCTCCTCTGTTGATGGATTAATGACGTCAAAATCGTGAGGAGTGCTTGGCTCATCCCATAGACCATTGATATAAAATTTCCGTTTATTAAACATAATTCACTCCCTTTTTTCTATTTATATTTATGTAATTATGATTGTCTTAGTCTAAGCCTTTTTAAACGAGGATAACAAGGATAATCTTATAAAAACGTGAGAAATTAGATTATATCGTGATAATTGAGCATGGAGAATTCAATAGAGCAATGCTTATTGTATTATTGAGACTAGTTTCTTTTATGAAAAGGGAGAGAAAGAGAGGCATAGACAATTTTCTTGAAGCTTTTTTATCATGAAGTTTTCTTCAAAACAAATGAAATACGAGCTCTATGACACCATAAACTGGGCAATTTATATCGTAAATATGCAAAAGGCAGATTATGAATATGCATTATGGCATTATTTTTTTCATTAAAAAGTAACCATCAGCAAAAGGTTATTAACCTTCGTATGATAGTTTCTACGAATTCTTTTTGAAAAGGTTATTTTTCTCATTGCTATAAATTTGTTGGGTGCCATGCATAATTCGAAAACAAAATCTATTTCTACGTCTTCTTTTTCTGATGATGGTACAAAAGGTGCATCAAGAGAAGATTTATCTGTTAAGATTACTGAGATATTTCCTTATCCGGAAGTGTGGAAAAAGGCATTTGCCCTCGGAAAAAACGTCCGTTTCACGAGAACCCCAGAAGTTGAGATTTTGCGTCGTCGTATAGAAACAGATCCAGTTTTTGCAAAACAGTTTAAAATTTTTACGAAGCAAGATCAAAAAAAAATTACAGATACAGATATTGTACGTTGTAACAAGAAAACAACAAATATTCTTTCGACAAAAAAAGTCATTAATCCTCAATCAATAGAGAATAAAACATCAGTTTGTCATTCAACGGTTCTGAAGCAGTTGTCACGACAAGCTATTCATATGCCGTCAGCAAATATTCCACTTGAGGAGGATAAACAAGAACATAAATTACAAGTGGAAAATGTGCTACAAAAAATAAAACCTGCGTTGCATCTTTCCGACGATGCATTTTTTGAGTGTGAATCTTTGATATTTGAACATGTGGAGACTCAAACATCAAAAGAGGATGGAACATCAATTGACACGACAAATGAAATTACACCGGATATTCCCACAGCCTTTGATGAGTCAATAACGGCTCTTTACCGTGTTCTTGAATACCGCTTTCCACAACTCTATGATTCAATTACATCAGAATCTCCAGCGGAAAGGATGCGAGGTGTTGAGAAAATTTCTGATTTAATGCATACAAATAATGATACTACTAAAGAGTGTCATTCTAAGCTTTCTGTTGAAGATTTTGCTCATACGTTAAGTAATACAGGGGCGTTAAGTGATGCAGGGGCTAGTATAGAGACTGAAAATACCAATAATATTGTCGCCAATAATACTGTTGATTGTATAAACAAAGCCGTCATAAAGAATTCAAAAGATTTTTCTGTGGTGCAAGCAAACAGTAAAACTAAAACATTGCAATCTACTCGTATGCCATTAGGTAATTATGATTCTGCTTTTATGCAAAATATTCAATCTATTGACT
>NZ_JBHIOZ010000026.1:10538-11720 GCF_042195805.1 Bartonella sp. AP57NXGY
TAAAACATTGCAATCTACTCGTATGCCATTAGGTAATTATGATTCTGCTTTTATGCAAAATATTCAATCTATTGACTGTGATGTTTATGAATTTCCTCCGATCAACTTATTACAGGAACCTGTTTTTCATGAAGGTACGATGATTCCTCAAGAAACATTAGAACGTGGTGCTGGACTTTTGGAAAGTGTTTTGGAAGATTTTGGCATTAAGGGTGAAGTTATCCATGTTCATCCAGGGCCAGTGGTAACAATGTATGAATTTGAACCCGCTGCGGGTGTAAAATCATCACGCGTTATTAATCTTTCTGATGATATTGCGCGTTCTATGTCTGCTATTTCTACACGCGTTGCTGTAATTCCTGGACGGAATGTTATCGGGATTGAGTTACCCAATGCGGTTCGTGAAACCGTTTATTTACGGGAATTAATCCAAACACGTTCTTTTCGTGAAAGTGAATTTAAACTTGCTCTTGCTTTGGGGAAGGGGATTAATGGTGAACCGGTCATTGCAGAATTAGCAAAAATGCCTCATTTATTGGTTGCAGGAACAACAGGATCAGGCAAGTCTGTTGCAATTAATACAATGATTTTGTCGATTCTTTATCGTATGACACCAAAGCAGTGTCGTTTGATCATGGTTGATCCTAAAATGTTAGAGCTCTCTGTTTATGATGGCATTCCACATCTTTTAACACCCGTTGTCACAGATCCCAAAAAAGCAGTAACAGCTTTAAAATGGGCGGTTCGTGAAATGGAAGAGCGTTATCGTAAAATGGCTAAGTTGGGTGTGCGTAATATTGATGGTTTTAATGCACGCGTTGCACTTGCAGCTCAAAAAGGCGAAACAATCATGTGTACTGTTCAGTCGGGTTTTGATAAGGAAACAGGGGAAATGCTTTATCATGAAGAAGCCATGGATCTCACGCAGCTTCCTTATATTGTTGTGATTGTTGATGAGATGGCTGATCTTATGATGGTGGCAGGGAAAGAGATAGAGAATGCTATTCAGCGCTTAGCGCAAATGGCGCGTGCGGCAGGTATTCATCTTATTATGGCAACGCAACGTCCTTCTGTTGATGTTATCACAGGTACAATTAAAGCGAACTTTCCTACCCGCATTTCTTTTCAAGTAACATCAAAAATTGATAGTCGTACGATCTTGGGTGAACAAGGTGCTGAAAC
>NZ_JBHIOZ010000026.1:11820-17943 GCF_042195805.1 Bartonella sp. AP57NXGY
TTCTGAGGAAGAAAATTTTGATGAAGAGGGTGAGGAACTTTATAACCAAGCTGTAAAAATTGTTATGCGTGATAAAAAATGTTCAACATCTTATATTCAGCGCCGACTTTCAATCGGCTATAATAAAGCAGCTTCTCTTGTCGAGCGGATGGAAGAAAAAGGCATTGTTGGAGCCGCTAATCATGTTGGAAAACGTGAAATTCTACTCAATGAAGGAAAATAAACAAACACATTTAAAAATATGCAATTTTTAAAATATCTGACAGTCATTATTTAAATGTGCTTGTTTTATTTTTTTATATAATATTAAAAATTTAAATGGAGAGTAATAAAGCAAAAGCGATCTTTTGTATTAAGACTTCTGATGAGGTAAACAAGCTGATATCAAAGGAGATTATGAGATGTTTTTAACATTTCTAAATGATCTGGAATATAAAGAAATTAAACAAATCTTTATATGAAAACAGATAATTTGTGTTCTCTTTTTTACAGAGAAATTTTTTAATAAAATAGTGCGGTGGCATATTTTTTGTTTTTTCTTTTGTAGCGATTCTAATGAAAGAAAGATCTTTGGGAGATTATTGAGAGCATCATAAGAAAAATGCCCAATATGCAAGTTCTGTTGCATAGGATACTTTAAAGCGTCACGCTGAATTTATTATCATTTGATATTATTGGCTCAAGAAAGATGTTCTTACGAGAAGCTTTATTTGAAAAAGAGATTTTGATAATGCAGTATATTGATTTATAGTAATTTATCATTATTCACAGTGAATAAAAGTCTCAAACATTGTAAGATTTTCTCATTTCAAATCTGTTTCTGTTGAAACAATTAAAACCGTTTTCTTGCGTATCATAATAATGTAGGAGTAAAAAAGTTAAAAAATAAAAAGGCTGCTTATGAACGCCTTCAAATGCCGAGAACTATTGGTAACATTAGGGGCTGAAATTAGTATAATGATGGTGCTAACCAGCTCTTTTATAAGTATAAAAATGGTAATGCACAATGCCTTGATATCCTCTATAGGGACTTTTACATTACACCATTTACAGATGACGTCGTAAAATAAGCTTGGGGATCTTGGGAGATATCTTTTCAAAAAAGGCGCATGAATGTGTAAAATAAGTGTATTCTTTTTGAGTACTATTTATGCGAGGGAGAT
Organism: Bartonella sp. AP57NXGY; assembly: GCF_042195805.1. NCBI lineage: Bacteria > Pseudomonadati > Pseudomonadota > Alphaproteobacteria > Hyphomicrobiales > Bartonellaceae > Bartonella > Bartonella sp. AP57NXGY. The sequence continues at coordinate 12,984 of NZ_JBHIOZ010000026.1, forward strand.
GTTACCATTATTGTAACAAGATTTATTACATAATGGGTGAATAAGCAACAAGAGCTGGAAGCTTCTTTTTATTCTTGTTTTGTTGATGAAACAGTCAAAATTTTGCTACAGACAATTGATATGAGATATCAAGTTATTTTAACCAGAATAGATAATTGTAAACAAATTAGCATTATTCATTTGAGAGTAAATTCAACACTTTTTAGTTTTAGTTATGCCATTAAAAGCAGATGAGTTAAAGTTAAATACAAATGAATTAAAATGTCAGCAAGAAGCTTTTCGTTTTACACCAGAGCTTTTGCCACGGCCTTTTACGTGGGAAATCGATCACAATGGTTTGTTTTGTGAAGTCTCAAAAGAGCTAGCTGAAGTTGTTGGTCCTCTCTCTTCTTCTATTTTAGGGTGTAGTTTTCATGAGCTTGCTCATCAATTTAATGATGATCGATATCTGGTTCTCAGTCGTTTTATTGAAGCGGCTATGCCTTGGAGTAAAGAGATTGTTCAATGGCCTGTTGATGGTTGCTTACAATGGCTTGATGTTGAATTGTCGGCTTTGCCAATTTTTGATGTTAAAAAGCAGCTTAAGGGGTTTCGTGGCTTTGGTGTTTTAAAAATACAAAAAAAAGTCCAAGAAAAAAGAAATGAAAAGCTAGAAACAGAAATGCCATGTCTTACGGAGATAGAACGCTCAGCTTTTCGTGAAATTGCAGAGCAATTGCGTGATGAATTGAATTCATCGGTAAAAGAAGAAAATTTAGTTGAAGAAACAGCTATTCAGTTACCATATGCACAAACATTGCCGGTAAATGCTATAGAACAAGCTCTCGTAAAAGAGCCCGCTGCAGTTTTATCATTGTTGGATACAGCAACAGATGGTGTTTTATGGTTGGATGAAGAGGGCTTTGTTCAATCAGCGAGTAGGGCAGCCTTAGCATTAATGGGTTATGAAATAAATGAACTACGAGGACAACCATTCTCTTCATTATTTACTTTGCAAAGCCGACTTTTGGTTGAAAAGTATTTTAAATCAATCCGTATGGAGGAAAAAAATCAGGTTTTAAATCGCAGTGAAACCGCTGATTTAATGACAAAAAATCATAAAAATATAACCGTTTTGATAACGATTGTATTTTTGGTAAAGCAAGGCAATTATGCTGTTATGTTGCGTGATAGGACACAAACAGTTCCATCAGGAGAAAAAAAAGCAGAAGAGGATAAAATCGTTGGAGTTGTTCATGAAATACGAACACCTTTGAATGCTCTTATTGGTTTTGCAGAAATTATGAGAGAAGGCCGTTTTGGTTCGATAGAAAATGAGCGCTATCATGGATATTTACGCGATATTATTTCCTCTGGAAAACATATATTATTGCTGATTAATCAATTACTAGAGTGCTCGAAGATAAATTATTCTGGTTCCGATAACCAGATTGATTCTTCCCTTATTTCTGAAACATTTGATGTAATATCTTGTTTACGTGCGACGATAGCTTTTCTTGAAACTCAAGCCAATCAGAACGGCATTATCATGCGTATTGTTGCTCCACCTCACGTTCCATTTATTCCTGTATCACAACAAGTGTTTCGCCAGATTATATGGAATCTTCTTTCCAATGCTATTCGTTTTACACCTTTGGGTGGACAGATTATTGTTCACGTTTCTTATAGAAAAGAACGTGTAAAAATTTCAGTGAGTGATAATGGTATAGGGATGAACGAAGAAGAGATTATACAGGCACTGCAACCTTATGGTCAAGTAGAGCGCAAAGATGGACGATCTGGTGATAGCGCTTTTATGGGAACAGGTTTAGGCCTCCCAATGTGTAAAGCAATGGTGGAAGAAAGAGGGGGACAATTTTTACTGTTCTCAAAACCCAATCATGGAACAACTGTGGAAATGTTTTTTCCTCGTGTTCCATGATGTAAATCTTGCATAAAATTATTTTTTCTTAGCCAAAAGATCTCTAATTTCTGTTAAAAGTTGTTCTTCTGAAGACGTTTTTTTGGGGCTTTCTTCTTCTTTTCTACGAATTTTATTCATAGCCTTAACGAATAAAAAAAGAACCCAAGCAATAATGAGAAAATTGATAAGTAAAGTAATAAAGTGTCCATAGCTAATGGTTGCTCCAGCTGCTTTGGCGGCACTCAATGTTGCTTGTTTTTCGCCAGCAAGTTGAATAAACATATTAGAAAAATCAATCCCACCTGTAATCAGCCCAATGATTGGCATAAAAATATCATTGACAATTGAGTTGACCAAGCTACCAAAAGCACCCCCTATAATCACACCGATAGCAAGATCAATCATGTTACCTTTTAGGGCAAATTCTTTGAATTCTTTAAGCATTGCATTTTCCCCTTTATATAAGCGATATACGGTAATTTACTTACCGCTTTTGATGAAAAAGGAAAGGGCAGATTTTATTTTTAGGATTATATTACGATATTAATATTATTTTCAAAGAACTTTATAAGGTTTAATAAAGAGCTTTAGGGCTCTATTTGAATGTACATAGAATATTTCCTAGAAAAAAGCTTTTTTGATAAAAACTATATCTGCTTTTTCAACAGAAAGTAGAAAACTGTAGCTTAATTTATATAATTGCCTCAAGATTTTTATGTTAACATTAAAAAGAGAGGTTTTTACACAATACCACAAAATAAGTAGTGTAGAAAGTTGAGCTATCAGAAAGCTTTTCAAATGAAGTACATATATTAGCATAACATTTTGTCATAAAAAGAGAATTTAGGAATAAAAAATATATTTCAGCACTGATAGAAGAAATAGATAGATGAGACAGGAGTAAAACTTATAATTTAATTCCTCTTAATTTAGTAAGCGATAATAGCAATTAAGAGGGCATTATGGCTTATCTAAAAGCTATTTGTATTGGGTTACATGAGCTAAAATGGCGATAATTCGGATGGAAGAAACACATTTCATCTGCTGGAAGATTGTATCAGTTTATAAATAGCAGAGCTCTAGGGTTTGCAAGATCATTTTGGTTTGGAAGTCGTTGGTATGATGTTTGAGTTCAATAATCAACTGTCATTACTTAAAATATATGTTAGGCAGAGCACTTAATAGATGCAAAATTGTATTTAATACATCAGAAATGGCAAAGAAAACAACGCAGATTATCAATAGAGTACAAATTGATTGAACATTCTGTTGCTCATAAATAGTGCAACAATAGTATGAATTTAGATGATTTTATGAACTATGTATCCTATAAATGCTAGGAAAAAATAGCTTTATAGAACAAGCTTTGTTTCTATTGAAAACAATATTACACAAAGGAACTTTGGGAATAGAGATAATTTGCCTGCATTTTTAAGAAAATTATGAGCGTGCCTGCATAAGGCGTCATAAAACCATGACTATGGTAAGAGCCATTGATGTTCCAATTCATGCTGAATTTTATAAGATTAGGATTCATATTTTAATCTTTAAAAAATGTCGAAAAAGAGAAACATTTTTTAAGAATAAAAAGTTCTTTACATAGTATAACCAATATAAACATGTATGGCTATTATGTGATGAGTTTTCTTCTAGAAGGGGAATATTATTTGGATAATATGCTTGCTTTGATTGGAAATCTTTTGTGTTAAAAGGTAGAGGTGAGGTGCGATGGATCATTTTTATGTTGTGGAGAAGAATTGATGAGTTTTTTTCGTTGTATTGGCCGTTCTGCCTTATTTATGTTGGATCCAGAGCAAGCACACGGTTTAGCGATTCTTGGGCTGAAAAGTGGATTAAATGGTTGTCAAAAGGTTATCGACAAACGTTTGTGTGTAACTGTTGCTGGTCTTGAGTTTGAAAATTTTATTGGTCTTGCAGCGGGGTTTGATAAAAATGCAGAGGTTGTAGATGGTATTTTTCGGTTAGGATTTGGTTTTACTGAAATTGGGACAGTGACACCAAAGCCTCAGATTGGAAATCCTAAACCACGGCTTTTTCGTTTAAAAGAAGATGAAGCGATTATTAATAGAATGGGCTTTAATAATGACGGACATCAAGTTGTTTACAATAGATTGCATGCGTGTAAAAAAACTGGTGTTATAGGAGTCAACATTGGAGCCAATAAGGATACGGTCGATAAGATTGATGATTATACAGTTGGTATTGCTCATTTTTATGATGTTGCTGATTATTTTACGGTTAATATTTCTTCTCCTAATACACCAGGTTTACGTGATTTACAGGCCCGTGACAGTTTGCATCTTTTGTTGAGTGCAATTTCGCAAGCGCGAAATGAGCAAGAGAACAAGCACGGATTCTCCATTCCCATTTTTTTAAAAATTGCTCCCGATTTATCAGAGAAAGAATTAGATGATGTTGCTGAAGAAATAAAACTTTCTGATTTTAATGGGCTGATTGTTTCTAACACAACTCTTTCACGCCAAGGTCTTAGTAATAGTCACTTCCGTAATGAAGAGGGTGGGCTTTCTGGACGTCCACTCTTTGAGCGTTCTACTATTATGCTTGCAAAAATGCGTCAAAAATTAGGGAAGGAGATTGCAATTATTGGCGTTGGCGGTATAAAGGATGCACAGACTGCTTTGGAAAAAGTAAAAGCTGGTGCAGATTTGATTCAATTATACAGTGGGATGGTTTATGAAGGTCCAAATCTTGTCATAACTATTCTGCAAGAGGTTTTGCAGATGATGCAACAAGATGGAGTTGATAACATAAAAGGCTATCGTGATCATAGTATTGAGCATTGGGCAAAATTTCCTTTGTAAAAAACGCTTTTTTCTTCACAAAAAATTGCGAGATTTTTTTAAAGGGGCTTGCAAACTTTGTTGATCTTCCTTATGTCACATAAGCAAAGAATAAATGTTTACGAAATCGTGAACAGTTATGATACATTTGATTTTATGCGGTTGTAGCTCAGTTGGTTAGAGCGCTGGTTTGTGGCACCAGAGGTCGTAGGTTCAAATCCCACCAACCGTACCA
>NZ_JBHIOZ010000027.1:0-17752 GCF_042195805.1 Bartonella sp. AP57NXGY
TCTTGCTTGGCTTTGCCTAAACGTTTGAAAAACTCCACTAATTTATCCGTTTGATCAACGTGTGGATTCCACAAAATAGAAAGATAAAGCTCATTGCGATAAAGCTCCTGTGAAACCATCCGCTCGCGATATTTATCATCTAATTGCTTGGCAAATGTCGATCTAAAAGTCCCGTCCGGATAAATCGTTTCACGCTTTCTGATAATATGGCTATAAAGCGCTATCCGTTCATCCGCTATGTTTTTAAAAAGATTATTGAGTTGTTCGTGAAGCACATTCAGATCAATAATATCCGCTGTTTCAAAGTTAATGCCTTCAAGTTTAATAACGCTCATGAGAGCGCGTGAATCCAGCGCAATGATGTGTTTGTTGACATGGCGCACGTAAGGGATAATCGCCTCTGGCTGCTTTTCACGTTTGCGCTCTGTTCTATTCATTGTAATTCCTCATAATTACGAATTAATCGTAATGGAGAAATACTTCCCCCACCCCATAGACTCGAATTTCTGGCAAAAATAGATGTCTTTTGCCATGTCAGAAGAATACGAAATTTGTTATGGTCATGCTTTAGGATTTCCTTGAATATGAAATGCATGGCAATCCCAATAGTTACAAGAAAAATATTGCCTATCACAATAAACAATATCATCGTTCCTATCGCATTTAATCCCATAGCTTCCACCGTCACGCCTGCGATCATTGCAGGGCGCGTGCAAGCAAGAAATAACGTATCTTCTGTTAGCTTATCGTGCTCTTTCATGGCTTTGAAAGGCTGGAGTTTAACTGGAAAACATTGCTGCGATTTGTGGTGCACCAAAGATAATGCCGATGCCAATACAAACAAAGAAAGCTTTACGCATTTCAACATAACCAGCAATCCATGCAATCCCAACACCGGCAATCGCAATGGTCGCGATTGATTTTGCAATTGGTCCTGTTAAAGCTTCAATTATTTTTTGAAGAGCACTTTCAATTTTTCCGAAGCCGCCTGCGGCAAATGCTGGTTCACTCAGTGCGATGAAGGCAATAAACAGCATCAATGCTGCTGTTAACCATTTCTTTTGTGTGTTGGGTAGAGTAGTTTTTGGTAAGATGTGTTCACAACTGAATGAATTATTCATGTTTTTCATGAAAAACCCCCTCGCTATTTTAAAGTTGAAAATTAAATTAATAGTTAAAATATTAATCTACCATATAAAATGAAAAAACTATTTTTTCTACTATAAAATTAAAAATATTTAATATTTATCTTAGATAATATACTAAAATATAGTAATATTCAAAATGATACTTTTAAAATCTCTTCGAGAAGTGCCTAAATATATTATATTTATTTATATTATTATTTTTTGATTTTTATTTCAGTCAACATAATGAAAATTCTTTTTTTTAAAGGATCAGAAAAGACAATAGAAAACCCTGCTTAAAAAGCACAAAATGTTTTATGGTCGAGCAAATTTCAACAACCAGAAGATTGGCGAAGAGATCACGAGAGCTATAATTCCATTGGCCATTATTGATAAAACGTTCTCTCAAGCGCTACTGAAAAATCAAGGCAATATTCCACTACGAACTTTATAAGAAAAAACTTAATCATAATCTACACAGTCCCTAGTGGACAATTCTTGCAAAGAAAAATTATTGTGTTTAAAATTCATTTACTCGTATAGGTTGTTTTTACAGCGCTATATAAGAAAGCATTTCCTTAGTTATATGTCCTTAGTTATATGTCATTTTGCTTTGCTGTTGTTGTAGGTTGTATTAGGTTGTATTGCCATAAAAACAGTTGTTTGAAAGCTTTACCATATTGAAAATCTTTTTTTTTTAATATAGCTTTGACCTTGACATGCTTTTTTCGAGCTATGAGTCGTTTCAAATAGAGGGAAGGATAATGGCAAAAAAAATAAAAACCCAACTGCGTTAACAGAAGGGTTTCTAAAATGCCCGTACTACATATACGGTAAATTAAATTCAACAAACTAATTCCTAATTTAATTTATCGTGAAGCATTCTGCAAGAGAAATTTTGTAGAAAAGGGATATTTTTAGCATTTTTTTTTGCCTCCAATAGAGAGGTTTTAAAAATTATGGTTAATAAAACATCTGGTAGAAAATTAACTTCAAAGCACTGGGAATATATAAAAATTGCTGATAATACCAATATTGGCCACATTACTAGAAGCCAACTTCTTTTTCTTGTACAAGACTTACCAGTAACTGATCTTATCAAAGGAACAGAAGCCCATTTATTAGCTAAACTTTTGAATACTGTACCAGTTACGCATTTTGAAAAAGGTAAAATTCCAATAGTTTTTAAAAGCAACCATCAAATTGGTCTGGAAATTGGTTGTACGTCTGTTCATGTAAGTAGATTACTTTCACGCCTTTTTGATAAAGGTCTTATTGTGATGCGGGATTCTGGTAATTATAAACGCTATAGTTTTAATTCTGCTAATCATGTACCAATTGCTTGTGGTATTGACCTTAGCATTTTAATCGCGCGTTACCATGAACTTCAGCACTCTATTTTAAAGAGTAAAGAAGAAAAGAAACATCATGATATGGCTGTTAGAACCTTTTGTGGTGTTTGTCGTCGATTACGGCTTCGTATTGAAGAAATAAAATTTACACCTATCGCTTCAATGTTTTTAAATCGTATGAATAAAGTTAAATCTGTTCTTGGTTCTCCTTTTAAAGCGTCCACCTTTAAATTGGAAAAAGCTATTAAGCTTTTTAATTGGCTCTTAGAGCGTTTATTTTTTACAAAAATGTTATGCACAAACAACAAAAATGTTATGCAATTACATAATACACCCCCTAACTATAATTGTAATTGTAACAAAAATGAGTGTTCAGATAACTCTGAACACACTCAAACCATTAATGTGACCTCCGGTCATGATAAAATGGCTTATGAAAATATAGAGAAAGGCAAGACGGAAACATCACTTCCTTCAAAAAGTAGTACATTGCCTCAAATTAAGCCGGAGATACTAGAAAAGGCTTTGCCGAATGCCGCCTTATTTTCTGAATGTAGTCTCCAAACAGAAAGCGATTTGATACGTTCTATGTATCCTATGTACAGAATGATTAATGTTTCAGAACATGCCGCTGAACAAGCTACAAAAATCATGGGGCTTAAAAAAACAGCTCTAGCCATTGCCATCATTTTTGAAAAATATGCTAGAGGACTTGTAAAATCACCAGGGGGATATCTCCGCGGCATGATTGATAAAGAAAAAAAGGGAGAATTGTATCTAGAGCGTTCTTTATTTGCTTTATTGAAACAAGCTGATCAAGAAGAAATAAATAGTTTAAACTTAGAAAAAAATCAGAAAATAAAGCTAAACAAAGAAAAAAGTCCTTTGTTTAAATCGGAACTGAATGAAGTTCTTAAAACTTTGAAAATGCCAATAAATTCAAAGAAATTTGCGTCATAAGTTTGACAAGCAATAATCATTTCAGATTTATGCACTGAAAGAAAGCTTTTTAGTTTTTCTTTTAGTGATGGGGATGATTTTCAAAAAATAGTGAACGTATTTTCAATTAAGTTAAGTAATCCACAATAGTATTTCAAATACGAATTTGGCATATACAAAGACTACTTTAAACTTAACTAATCATTACTATGAAGATTATAATTAAAATGGAGAAAGAGATTTACTATAACAACCCTGCGGGGGAAATTATGTAGGGACTCTCTCTCCGAAAAAGAGATATATACAAGATACTTTCGCTTAGCAATTACTTTTTTAAGCTTATGAATAAATTAATATGAAAAGCTTCGTTATAAGTATTCTATTGGATTAGAAACCTATACCAATAGCTTTAGCTTGCTTATTTTTGTAAAATCTTCAAGATCTGTTTGATATTCATTAGATTAAATATCTGATTTGGTAAAAGATCGTTCTATTTTATATTCTTTCATAAGAATAATTTTATTTCCTTTAAATTAAAGAAAAATATAGATTGGGAGAAATTTTTATCGCAATTATTCGTTGATAAAAAATAATAAGCCCTCTGGGACAAATGCATATATTTTATAGGGGATATAAAAATGCCAAAAATTTTTATTGTATATAATGATCATACTATTTTAGAACAAACTGAACGTGTTCTTTTTAAGCTTGGATTGGAACCATACGTTCTGAAATTTGGTAGTGATAATTTAACTACTATTGAGGATTTTAAACAAGAAATTAGTATGCAAACTAATTCTCCAAAATTTGGTATTGTGCTACTTACTCCCGATGATATTGGATATGAAAAATCTGCTGATAAAAAAGATGCAAAACCGCGCGCTAATCAAAATGTTATTTTTAAAATGGGTATGTTAATTCCTAAAATTTCTTGCAGAAATATTGCTATTTTAAAACAACGAGATGTTGAAGTGCCTTCAGATTATGAAGGGATTAATTACATTCCTTTTAATGAACACGTAAAAGAGACTCTCCCAAAACTTATTGAATTATTAAACACAGCCGGATTCAATTTAGATACACTTAACAACTGAATTTTTTTGCATGAAGTATACGCAAGATACGCACAGTGTCATTTGAAACGTCATAAATTGCAATATCAGAAAAAACGATCATTTTTTATGAACGAAAATTGTATATTTAATTCCTATTTTTTCTATGCAATAATATATCAGTTTTAATCTAAAATAACCTTTTTACTGAAAATGCCAAAATTTTATGCTTATTTACGTGTTTCTCGTGATGGACAAGATACAGAAAATCAAAAATTTGGATTGTTAGAATATGCTAATAAAAATGGCTTTGCACCACTTCATATTGAGGAAGAAATTGCAAGTAGAGGAAAAGATTGGCGTAAGCGTAAACTTGGTGCTTTAATTGAAAAAGCGGAATGTGGTGATGTTTTACTCACACCGGAGTTTTCTCGTATAGCTGGTTCTTCTCTTGCTGTTTTAGAAATTCTCAAAGCAGCCAGTGAACGTGGTTTAATTGTGCATATAACGAAACAAAACCTTATCATGGATGGAAGTTTGCAAAGCGATATCATTGCAAACGTATTGGGTATGGTATCGCAAATTGAACGGCATTTAATTCAAACACGCACAAAAGAAGCCTTAAATGTTGCTCGTCAACGAGGAATAAAACTTGGCCGGCCAAAAGGAAGCAAAGCTACGCAATTAAAGCTGGACAATCACATTGATGAAATTCAAGCATTTATAAATGTTGGTTTATCACAGAGCCGTATTGCTAAGACATTAGGAGTCAGTGTGAACACCTTGCGTTTATTTATTGAACGTAAAAACATCACGCTTACAAAAATAAAGCCTATCATTACCATGCCAAAAACATAAAGGTATATTTTAGTATAGTACTCTACCCTACGATATAATATCATAAGGTATAGTAAAATTAACTGATAAACTTCTCATAGAGGAAATTAATTTTTTCCTATATCCTCTTTCCAAAATTTTGTGCCATTGTCTATCATTAGAGCTAATTGTAGTGCAGCCTCTGGAACTTTACTTTTTATGATATCTCCTCTCTCTGTTTTAACTTCTGTAAATCCATCACGCTGTATTATATCGGGTTTGTTAAAACTATCTATTTTTTGATTAAAAGTTTCAAAAAAATTGCTAACGTTTTTAAAAACTTTATCGTTATGATTTTGAACGTATTTTTTTGGCATTTTTGCTCCTTATAAATTTTTGCTTCTTATAAAAGGTGTACTTTAATACTTTATTATACCTTATAGTATAATACTATACAATACCATACCATACTATATTCTATTTAGAGAGTAACTAAATGCCTGTCATATCCTTTGCTAATTCCAAGGGGGGGAGTGGAAAAACAACATCTGCTTTGCTCCTTGCTTGTGAACTTGCACATGCTAAACCTGTTACAATTATAGATGCTGATCCTCGCCATCCTATTACCACTTGGTCTGAATTGCCGGGTAAACCAGATAATCTTACTGTCGTTACTAATGAATCTGAAAAAACTATTTTAGATGAAATAGAAATTGCATCTACTCGAGATCCATTCGTAATTGTTGATCTAGAAGGTACAGCATCACGCTTAACTAGTTATGCAATTAGTCAATCTGATTTTGTAATTATTCCTATGAAGGAACAACAGCAAGACGCTATAGCAGCTATCGAAATTATAAAAGAAATTCACAGAGATATGAAAGCTGTACGGCGTCTTATCGCTTATTCTGTTTTGTTTACGCAATCTAAAGTTGTTGCAAAATCCAGAACTGCTCGTTTTGTATCATCTCAATTTAGAAAAAACCCAGAACTTGATGTTTTTGAAACAGAAATCAATGAACGTGATGCTTTTTCAGCAATCTTTGCAACTGGAGGTTCACATCGTAATCTCAATCCAAAGGAAGTTAATAATTTAGAAACTGCGATTGGCAATGTCGAAGCATTTGTTGCTGAAGTCATTACAAAGCTAAAAAAAGTTCAAGAGAAAGGAAATTAAAGAATGAGTACAGAAAGAAAACCATTAAATTTTTCAGAACTTGATGATTTTAAACCACGGCAAACTCAATCTTCTTTAAACATTATACAACGCAAAGAGGTAGATAAGGCAGCAACTTTCCCAAGTCGTGAACAGTCAGTTGAGATACAATTAAATATCAAAGCTAGCGTAAATATCATTAATCGTTTTAAATTGATGGCTAAACAAGAGCGATATCGCCATGGTGATTTTCTAGAAATATTAATGAATGCTTATAAACAGAGCGATTAGTTTGTACGCTATAATTTTAAAAGTATTCATTTTATTCAGAAAACAAACATAAAACTGCTTTCTGTTTTTTAGGATTAAGTTTTCTAAAACCTTTTAAAAGGAAATATTCTTCTTTACTGGAAATTTCTTCATCATAATGGTACGGAATATTTCTTTTTTGTGAAATATCGGTATAAAAAAAGGAGATATGAACATCTAGTATGTTAGCGATTTCCTGCAAGCGTCCAGCTCCTACACGATTTGAGCCTTTTTCATATTTTTGGATTTGTTGGAAGCTTACTCCTAATTTGTTTCCTAACTCTGTCTGAGAAATTCCCATTGAAATGCGTTTATGACGAATTCTTTTGCCTACAGAAATATCATTAAAATGTGGAGTTTTCTTTTGCACTTTAAATTCCCCCCGACCGGGTGCGAGCGCCCTCGCATTGGTATTCCGGGAGTTAAAAGTACTGAAGTTTGAATCAGCTTTTTGCTTTTAGTGCTTAAAGCACCTGGACATAGCAAAAGCTCCCGGAATCCCGGGAAACCCACAGAGTGGGCTAATTTTTATGTTCAAACTTTAAGGCTTTTAATCCCTTATTAATCGCTGCGTATACGATTAAAACATTCGCTTACCAATAAAGTAATTTCAGGAGATTGGCAAATAAAAATAGTTTTTATTTATAAACTTTATTTTTTAATGAGAGGCTATCCGCCTCTCAAACTCTCCGGAACGCTCACCAAAATCATGACATCAGATCCGCGTTTAATGAGAGGACTAACAATCCTTGGTTCTTAGTGTCAAGGAAACCATTACATGGCGCCTAAAGGCGTCCTTGACAAAGAACCTAACGTCTTGTTTTGTCCTTCTCACGCGGCTCCGAAATCATGATTAGAAGGGAGAGCTTTTAGGGGCAAATACTACAAAAGAAAGAGATAAAAATTATAAGCTATTTTATGAGATAAATATTTGAAAATATTATAAAAAATGGCAAAAAAAGACAAAAAATAGTTGACAATAAATGGGTATTTTGCTATATTAATACTTAAGTGATCAAAACACTAATCCTAAAGCGAATAGATTACGAAACAATCTTTCTTTGCTTTTCAAAAACTGACTGTCTTTGTATGTTTTAAAAACGTATAATGATTTTGTCGGGTGTAGTTATGTCATATAATACCCTTACGGGGAAAGCATAACAACAGACTTTAGGCTGTGTTTTGAGCACCCGACGCCTTTATAGGTGTCAATTCAAAACATTATTAACCTAAAGGAGTTCATTATGAACGCTATCTCCAAAAAATATGAATTTACAAATGAAACCAAACAAGTTGGTGATGTTACACTTTATCGCATTCGTGCATTAAGAGACTTTGGTGATGTCAAGGCTGGTGATCTTGGTGGTTTTATTGAGAAGGAAGATAACCTCTCTCATGACGGAAATTGCTGGGTTGGTGGTAATGCATGGGCTTTTAGCTACGGTCGTGTTTATGATAACGCTATTGTTTGTGATGATGCTATTGTTTGTGGTCACATTTATGGGAATGCGCATGTATGTGATAAAACCCGCGTGTATGTGGGCGCTCATGTTTATGACGATGCTCATCTTTCTTATAACGCATGGGTTTATCATCATGCACGGGTTTATGGTAATGCAAAATTATCTGGGAGTGCACGTATTCATAGAAATGCAGAAGTTTATGATCATGCTGTTGTTAGTGGCGCAGCGAAAATTTATGGCAAGGTCTATGAAAATGCTAGCGTGGGGTGTCATACTAAAGTTTACGGTTCTGTTTATGGCAATGCGAAGATCTCTGGTTATTTCCATATTAGTGGTAATGTATATGGCAATGCAATAATAAAAAGATCTGCTAGGTTTTCTTTCGTTCCCAGAAATTGTGAGGTTTATGAAGGCGATAATATTGTTAAAACGGTCGCTGAAGTAGCATAAATAATAGGCGCGGGGGGGCGCCTGCTTTTTAAAAATTATGTCACATTAAGCACTAAAAAATCATAAAATTGAAATAATTATTTATATAGGTATATAAATAATCGTGAATAAAATAAAACGTATCATATAGCCATAAAGCGTTTTATAGATAAAAATATTGGAGGGGGTAATGGACACTCTATCTACTAATAAATTAAATAAAAAAGAGAAAAATCCAAATTCCAAACAATCAATTTTAATAACTATAATACGTAGAGTGTTTTCTATCGTTTATAAAATATTACATAAGATATTGAAAACGTGCCTTTTTTTTCTTTTCCTTTTTCTTTTGCTTATTCGTAAACCGGTTATTATTTTAACAGAGTTTATAGCAGGGGGGAGTTTGCTGGTGTTATTTATTTTTTTTACTGGATATGTAGCGGGCTCTGCACCTTTTGAACACCAAACAGCAATGGTCATTGGTTATATTGTCTTGATATTTCTAAGTTTAGCTGTCAATTGGGGGTACGATACGCTGCTATTACGGCTAGCTCCTCCTGGTTCTGATCTTATGCTTTTCAAGTAAAAGCTTATTAGAGAATGTTCGTCAAGCTCTCCAATACGATAGAATGGTACTAACAAGAGCTAGTACAAAGAGGATGTATTTTAGGCTGTTTCTGTTTTAAAGCTTGCGCTAAATCATAATTTGTTTGCATAGCTAGCCAAGCACGTGCAGTACTCACACCAGCCATTTCAAGTCTAATAGCGAGATTGGGACTAACAGCAGCTTTTCCATTTAAAACCCTAGAAAAAGCTACACGAGACATACCAAGCCGTTCAGCTGTTTCGGTAACAGATAAACCAAGCTCTACGATTACATCTTCACGCAAGAGTTCTCCAGGATGTGGAGGGTTTTTCATCATTTTTTATCTCTCCTTATTCAATGATAATCTAGATAATCAACTAATTCGACATCTATACCAATAAAACGGAATATTACACGCCAATTTCCATTTACTGTAATTGACCAAAAGCCCTTAAGATCACCTTTTAAAGGATGTAATCGAAAGGACGGATAATTCAAATCATTTGGTGATATAGCTACGTCAAGAGCACCTAGAATACGCCTTAACTTTTGAGTATGAGCAGACTGAATTCCTTTTGTAGTACCAGTAGTGTAGAAGGCTTCAAGCCCTTTATGTTTAAATCCCAAAATCATGATTCACTGTAATGTGTATCGTTATAAAATACAAGAAGAAGTTGTTCATTAAGCTACAATGTTACCATTATTGGTAACATTGTGAAGCGTAACTACTATGCTTTTATTATTTTTCTCTTCTGTATCTGTATATTTTAAGCATCAAAAATGCCTGCTAAAGCAGATTTTTTGAATTGAGGAGGGGCAGCCTCTTATTTTATAGATAAATGGAGCTAATTATTTTTTTATCTAAGATAATCTTCAAGATCTATTTGATTACTAATGTCCATTTCTAAAGGTTTTCTATTCTCATATACACCTTGAATACCGGCTGCTTTCATGCGATTTTTTAAGTTCTTTCTAAGAGCTATTTTGTGGATTTTAGCACTACCTTTCCAACCAAGGTTTGGGTTGAGACGGTAGGATCTATTAATCCCAATACGAGGACCTTCCAAAAGAATATCCATAGCTATTAGTCTTTTTACGCTTCGATTAAAGTGATGTCTGGTAATACCAACTTTTTTAGCCAATTCCGTTTGATTGACGACTAATAGATTTTCGAAATCAAGACGAGAAGCCAGAATGAAAAACACCTTGAGATCATATCCGTTTAAATTACTTTTCGCTATTATAGCCATCGGATGTTGAGGCATTGCAATCCATTCCTTTTTAAATCCATTTTTGCCTTTTAGGTATGACACAAACAACAAAGCCGTCCATAACCTCCACTATTTTACATCTATTTGGTATAATTTTTTTATCCACGTAGTTAAAAAATCAAATGTTTTTTCCCTACTATAAGGTGCTGTGTAGGCACCCTTAAACGCTCTCCTTCTAATCATGATTTCGGAGCCGCGTGAGAGGGACGAAACAAGACGTTAGGTTCTTTGTCAAGGACGCCTTTAGGCGCCATGTAATGGTTTCCTTGACACTAAGAACCAAGGATTGTTAGTCCTCTCATTAAACGCGGGTCTGATGTCATGATTTTGGTGAGCGTTCCAGAGAGTTTGAGAGGCGGATAGCCTCTCATTATTGATTATGGACGAACGAAGTGAGTTCTATTTAGGATATATTATTATTTAGGAGCAAATCTATTTTTGTTAGTAAGGGCTGTTAAATCCTTACGTCTAAAATAGATAGAGCGTCCACAACGGATAGGGGGTTGCCCTCGCACGAGAATGATTTGTTCGTCTAGGCGCATTTCTTGGGTAATTTCATGAGGATAAATTAAAGGTCTCTGCTGGGTGTTTACATTTTCTGTCCCTCTTGTATGGAATCCTCCTAGAGGTTTTCTTGAATTTTTCACTTCAACAGTCATTTGACCACATGCCTTAGATATATTTTCAGCAGTTTTAATATCTTGTATTGCGGCATAACTTATAAAAGCACAACTTTCAAACCATGTCATAGCACCCGATGAACCGAAATGACGTTCAATTTGTCCTATAGATTGGTAAAAGAGCATGAGAGATATTCCATATTTACGACCACGGTCACGAGCTTCTTCTAAGATGTTCATATATCCTAACAGATCAATCTCATCTAAAACAAAGAGGACTCTTTTTTCATAGTTTCCATTTGCGGCTTCCATAGCTTTGAGAAGAGAACCAACAAGAATCCGTCCCACACCAGGGTAAGATTTTAGAGTTTTTGATGGGATATTAAAAAAGATGTCTACATTGCCTTTTGTTATATCATTAGTTTTAAAGTCGTCACCACTTATAAGGTTGGCATAACTATCAAGGGAAAGCCATTGGGTATCTTTAGAAGCAGTAGCATAAACACTAGAGAAAGTTTGCTGTGCCATATTGGTAAAGACCCCGAGGGTTTCACGAATGAATTGTGATGAAGAATTTGATTGTATTGATTTCAATTTTCCAATAACCGATGGTTCTGGTTCTGATACAATCATACGAAGTGTTTTTAAGTTTTTTTCATGTTCTTTGTATTCATCAGAAAAGACGACATGTGCAAGTAGACCTGTTAACAAATTGTGAGCATGAGAGATAAAAAATTGATCGGTTGAAGTGGATCTATAATTTTCTGAAAGGAGGAGTCGTGCTGTCTCTACGAGACCTACTTCCTTTTCACAAATAGGGATATTTTTATCTAATAACCAATCTAAGGGATTAAAAGTTTTTGTTGAATCTCCATGGGGATCAAGAACGTATACTTTTCTTTTTGACAGCTGCCTTGTTTTTTTTACCATTGGAGCGATTTCAGTTGAAGGGTCAAAAACGACCAGTGGACCGGAATATTTGAGACAAGTTGGAATAACATTACTGGTTGTTTTATAACCACCAGAACCAGCAAAAAATAACATATGGGGTGAAGAAAAATTTTGTTTATATGTTAGTAATGGCTGTGTTCCTCCTTTCCCCCATGTTGTTTTGTCTTGAGAATCAAAAAGAACATCTGTTACAATATCTTCGTCTACTCGATATCGTTCTCCTACGATAATTTCTCCATCGCTTGGAAAGATGCTTTCTAGTTTTTTCATATTCATCCATTGAGCGCCGCCGAAGATTGTATTTTTTAATTTTTTCGAAGGTAATTTTTTTGGCAACGATAGATTCATAGTGTAACCAAGGATAACAACGCCAATAACAACACCCCATAAAACCATCCTATCAAAGAAAGGAAGAACATCCGCCCATGTCATATTATCTTGACCAACATATGGACTAAGTCTGATATATTCATTTGCACTATAATAAGTTGCAAACAAACCAAAGACGATCATGGACGAAATAGTGATATTTTTTCTGGTATGCTTTTTTTGTAATAAGATGAATGAAGAACATGAAAGTGCAATAAAGATTAAAATATCCAGTGGCTTTGATCTTACAAACCAATAAGCATCAGGCGTCGTTCCATTTTCTGTAATGTTATTGATGGTTATGTTTACAAGAAAAAGAATTATGATTGAAAAGAGAAAAGGGCATATTAAAAATATGATTTGTTTACGATTTAGATTGTTTATCATTTTGACCCCGCGTATCAGCAAAAGCATGCTGTCCTATTTTTTGTAAATTTTTATATTCATTTGAATTTGTATCAAGTTTTGCAGCGTGAATTAAACATCCTAAAATAAAAGACTTATCAGCATTTTTAAGACCAGCCTTTACGACAAGACCGCCTAGAATAATTTTTTCACGTGCATCTTTACGTCTTATTTCATCACTCAAAAATCTCCTCCTTTTTTCAATGCGTCTTAGTGATTTTATAGAGTTACCAAGATTATTCAGTTTTTTGCTGATCTTTTTGAAATCGGTCTTTAATCTCCTCGAAAATATTTTTCCATTGATCGTTTGTTATATTTAATTCTGTTAATCCCGCTTCTGCTGCTAATAGTGCAATTTTTTCTCCTTCTTGTTTTTTAGCAGCTTTAATTCTTTCAAGAAGTTTTTTACTTTTTTCTTCCAGAGCTTTTTTTTCCTCTATAAGTTTTTCTAAAGATTTACGTGACATTTCAAACTCTCTTTTATTTTTTAATCTTTATTTTTACTTAACAGAATAAATCTCCAATAACAATACTTAATAGTGCGCATTTATGCGCTCCTGAAAATGTCTTTTTTCAAAAGATTTTTGAAGGCGCAATTATACGTTTTAAAGTAAAACGTTTTATGCTATAGATTATTTCTGTGAAATAAACACAATTTTTGGTAATTGTATCTTATGGCGAGTACGCATTTACAAGCTAAAATTATTGGTGCTGGAAAATCAGCAATTTCGGCTGCTGCCTATCGTCATAGGACAAGGATGTTTGATGAGTTAGAAGGATCTCATACGCATAGATATGATAAAGATAGGGACCTTGTACATTCAGAAATGAATATTCCAGAAGGTTCTCCAAAATGGATTACACAACAACTCAGTTATTTTGATACAAATGATAAAAAAAGTGAATGGCTGTGGAACACTGTGCAAAATAGTGAGCGCGTGAATGGACAGTTAGCAAGAGAAATAGTTATAGCGTTGCCATTAGAGTTATCACGAGATCAAAATATTTCTCTTGTACGAGACTTTGTAAAAGAAAACTTTGCATCACGTGGTCTTGTTTCTGATTGGGTTTATCATGACAAGGAAGGAAATCCACATGTGCATATTATGCATACTTTACGTCCAGTTTTAGAAAATGGTTTTGGTCCCAAAAAAATAGCTGTCTTAAATGAAGATGGAACAGTAAAAAAATCTCTTGTTACTATTCGTGATAGACAAGGGAATGCTATAAGAAAAGAAGAGCGTATAGTTTATGAAACCGTCATAGGTCATAAAGATGCATTGAAGGATTTACGCAACTCATGGGGTGAGATTGCAACGATGCATCTTTCACTTGCAGGTCATGATATAAAAGTAGATATGCGTTCTTACAAAGAGCGTGGTTTATCTATAGAGCCAACCATTCATTTGGGGCAATCTGCTCATGCAATGAGTAAAAAAGGACTTGCTAGCAATGCGGTACAAGCTAATGAAAAAATAAAACAGAGATCTGTAGAGAAAATTAAAGAAAACCCTAATGAAGTATTGAAGTTAATTTCATTTGAGAAGTCGACATTTAATCATGGTGATCTTGCTAAGATCATTAATAGATATGTTGATAATTCAAATGACTTTAATGATATTATGGTGAGCTTAGAACAAAGCAATAACCTGATTAAAATTAAAGATCATTCCAATCCTTATAAAGTTATTTACTCCACAAAGGAAATATTAAAAACAGAATATGATATGGAGCGGAGTGTTGTTTCGTTGTCTCAAACGACAGGACACGGTGTAAAAGATAGACAGGTTTTAGAGGCAATAAAGTCTGTTGAGAATAAAGATAAAAGTGATAGATTTAAATTTTCAGAAGAACAAAAATTAGCCGTTCAACATATTACAGATGATAAAGGTATTGCGGCGGTTGTTGGTTATGCAGGTGCTGGAAAATCCACTCTATTGGAAGCCGCAAATATTGCGTGGGTTAATAGTGGGAAGCGTGTATTTGGAGCAGCGCTTGCGGGGAAGGCTGCGGAAGGTCTTGAAGAATCTTCAAAGATAAAAAGTAAAACTCTTGCTGCGTGGGAATTAGCGTGGAAAAATAAAAAAGATGAATTACGGGTTGGGGATGTTTTTGTCATTGATGAAGCTGGAATGGTTTCTTCAAAACAACTTTCGCATTTTGTCCAAAAAGTTGAAAAAGCAGGCGCAAAAATTGTTTTAGTTGGTGATAATATGCAGTTGCAACCCATTGAGGCTGGAGCGGCATTTCGCGCTGTAGTTGATAATATTGGTTATGTAGAATTATCCGGTATTAGGAGACAAAAAGAAGAATGGGGGCAAGATGCATCACGACAGTTTGCACGTGGACAAGTAAAGGAAGCTTTAGATCATTATAAAAATAGAGGATTCATTCGTGAGACTAAAACGCATGATCAAGCCATAAATACTCTTGTTAAAGATTGGATGAATACACGAAGAAAAGTTGAAAAAAAAGCTCTGGAAGAAGGAAAAACTTTACGGGGTGACGAATTACTTGTTCTTGCTCATACGAATGCGTCTGTAAAAAAATTAAATGAAGAAATTCGAACTGCTCTTAAAGATGCTCGTTTACTTAAATCTGAAGATAGTGCAAGCGTTACAAATTTTGATACTCTTAAGGGGCATAGGGAATTTGTTGTTGGTGACAGAATTATCTTTCTTGAAAATGCTCAATTTGAAGAAAGATCAGCCCCAGAATTAGGAAAGCAAAAAGTTAAAAATGGTATGTTGGGAACTGTTTTGTCTACACAAAATGAAAGAGGAAAACCGCTTTTAAAAGTGTGTCTTGACTCTGGCCAAGAAGTTGTTTTCTCCAATCAGACCTATCAAAACGTTGATCATGGATATGCGGCTACGATTCATAAGAGTCAAGGAGTTACCGTTGATAATGTCTTTGTTTTAGCCTCCTCATCTATGGATCAACATCTCTCCTATGTTGCAATGTCTCGCCATAGGCATCAGTCACATCTTTATGTAGCCGAAGAGGATTTTAAAAACGTTCGATTACACGAACACAAACAGGTTAAAGGTACAATCACTGGTGAACTTGTTGAAGCTGGGTATGCTTCTTTTAGTGAAACAGCCAAAACCAAAACACCTTATGCGGATATAGCAACTTTCCGTGGAGTTGAACGTGTTTATGGTGTAAATCTTCCCTCTGCGATAGATGGGGCTCGTATTGAGCTTGGTGATAAGATATCCATTCGTCAAAACAAAGAGACTGTTGTTGTTAACAATAAAGAGATTAGACAAAACATTTTTCATGTGGATTTTATAGAACGTGGTGATCCTTCTTTTGCTAGTAGCATTAAACAATCCGATCGTGCAAATACCTATGAAAAATTGGTAGCAGCTCTTTCTAGGTCTGGTGTTAAAACAACAACTCTCGATTTTTCTGAATCTCCTGATTATAGAGATTATATAGCCAAATTTAAAAAAAATAGAGGGATTGATGTTTCTCAAGGTTTAGGGGAAAAAATAGCCTCTTACGTTGATTTTAATAAAGAATGGTTGCAAAAACAAAAAGAAAAGATTGAAACCCTTTGGGGGAGAGCAACGACAGTTTTTAGCAAACTTAAAAAAGAAGAGCTCGAGGTTGAGCAATCACAAAAAGAGTTGAATGTTGCATCAAAAACAACGGAAAAAGCCCCATACCTTGCGGCTTATACGGATAACTCTAATCTAGAACAGAAGGTGCTAAGCGCTCTTAGAAATAAAAAATCTTACATTGATATGTTTAAGGAGTTAAACAGTCATTTAGCATCTATTTATAAAGATCCACAAGAGGCTGCGCTTAGGATTGAGCAAACGATTTTAGCAGGGAAAGGCGATAAACTCTCTGATATTTTGGATAGGGCACCTGATAGAGCGGGCGAACTGCGTGGATCAGATCGTTTTATCGATAAATTGAAGGCTACAGGAAAAGAACGAAAAGAAGCGCTTTATCATGTTCCTCTTGCTATTTCTTCTATTAAAATGCTTCAATCCTTTTATGAGAATTCTTATGAGACGCTGATGGTTAGTGTTACACGGGAGCGTGAACAGTTAAAAGTAGAGGTTCCGTCACTTTCACAAGAAGCAGTGACTTTTATGAAAAATGTTGAAGCTGGTCGTGATAGTTATTCAAAGATACCAGAGCAGGTTGGTGAAGAATTTTTAAAGCTGAAAAGTGCTTTAGATAAACGTTTTGGACAGGATGCTATTCATAAACAAGACTTTGACTTGTCAAAAGCAATCACGCCAAATCAGCCTCAAGATAAAAAGCTTGTGAAAGAGCTTCAAACAGCAGTTAAAGTTTTGCAACAGATACATACGAAAGAGCTAAATAATGTGATAGCGCAAACAATGTCAAAAGAAATTACACGATAAAGAAATTTAGAACATTAGAAACTTGTTATAATAACTCATTTGAGCCATACATAAGAAGGTAACTAAAGGAGGTTTACTATGGGCATAGCCGTAGATTCAAAAGATGTTATTCGAGCAAATATAGATAAGAAGTTGAAAAAAGAAGCCGGTGAAATATTAGCAAGTTTAGGACTTACGGTGTCTGATTTCATACGAATTTCCTTAGCTAAAGTTGTTGATGAAAGAGGATTGCCGTTTGATATGTCTATTTCTAATGCGAAAACGCTTAAAACTTTTGAAAAGAATGCAAAAGGATAAGATGTATACTTTGCGAAAGATATGAATGAGTTATTTAAGTCATTTCGACAGTTTTTAAAAAGCATCACGGCGTTTGAAGGGGTCGTAATAGATTTCTGTTACACGAAATTTTCCTTCGAGGCGTTTACATTGGATGATGACATCTATCATCGAGATTAATAAGCCGCGGATATCATCGCGTGCTAAATTACCACCACCGTCACTTTCTTTGACTAAAAGGGT
>NZ_JBHIOZ010000028.1:0-5719 GCF_042195805.1 Bartonella sp. AP57NXGY
CTTCCTTCGAAGAAATGAAGAAAGAGTGTTACGTCATTGGGATTAAAACAAATGTTCTTTCGTATTGCGACTTGGAATATTAATTCTATTCGTTTGCGTCTTGCACAGGTTTTTCAGTATTTGGAACTCTTTTCCGCAGATGTTTTGTGTCTACAGGAAACAAAATGTCCAGATGCTTTATTTCCAGTGGAGGCTTTTGAAGCAGCGGGTTATAAGCATATCGCATTGAGTGGACAAAAATCTTATAACGGGGTGGCTATTGTTTCTCGTTTGCCTTTTAAAAAGGTAGAAAAGCGTTTTTTTTGCCAAAACCAAGATTGCCGTTATATCTCAGTTATTGTGGAAGCCCATAGGAGAAGCTTGCGGATTCATAATTTTTATGTTCCTGCTGGGGGAGATATCCCTGATGCTGATGTGAATGAAAAGTTTCGTCATAAGCTTGATTTTTTAGAAGAAATGTCCTCCATTCGTGCGGATCAAGGCGATGGTCTTTCTTCTCTTTTGGTGGGAGATTTAAATATTGCTCCTTTGGCAGAGGATGTTTGGTCTCATCAGCAATTGTTGAAGGTTGTAAGCCATACTCCCATTGAAACCGAGCGTTTACAGGATTTGTGTTGTCAAGGTGGATGGGTTGATCTGATGCGGTTGCATATTCCTGTTCCTACCAAGCTTTACACATGGTGGAGTTATCGTGCTCGCGATTGGGCATTTACTGATTATGGGCGGCGGCTTGACCATGTTTGGTCTTCTCAAGATTTAGCCCCTTTTGTTGTAGATCTTTCGATTTTTCGTGATGCGCGCGGATGGGAACGTCCTTCAGATCATATTCCTGTGCAAACTGTATTTGATTTTTCACGTCAAGTTTGAAATAAGAGGTAAATAAAGTATTAATATTAAATAATGATTCTGAAAGAATGCGGGAGACTGGATGTATATCAGAAATCTCAAATGGGGCGCTTCTCGTGGATTATTTTTTAGTGTCTTGTTGTGTTTGCTTTTGTCAGGATGTATGGTTGGTCCTAATTACCAGAAAACATCTTTTCGTGTTCCAGCAGTTTGGGGAGAAAAATCTGCACAGACTGCACGGCAGCCCGTTGCGCTTGCCGGATGGTGGCGGCATTTGAATGATCCTGTTCTAGATGCGTTAATGGATTACGCGATTTCTGGAAATAATAATGTTGCTGTTGCCAAAGCTCGGGTACGTGAGGCGCGTGCGGGTTTAGGACAGGTTGTGGGAACTCTTTTGCCAAATGTGTCCAATTCAATTTCAGGAACCCGTAGTCGTTCTGGACAGTCTGATGCATTGTTAAACCAGTATAGTAGTGGTTTTGATGCAAGCTGGGAGCTTGATTTTTTTGGTGGGCATAAACGTGCGGTTGAAGCAGCGCGTTATGGCCTTGATGCGGCTGTGGAAGATATGCGCGCTACCATGGTGACATTACTAGGAGATGTGGCAACAAATTATGTGCAAATGCGTGGCTGGCAACAAAAGTTGTTTATTGTGCGGCAAATTGCTGTATCACAACGTAAAACTTATGAACTGATGCGCGCTAGATTAACAGCTGGTGATGTTTCTGAGCTTGATGTTTCAAATGCGCAAGCACAAATGGCAAATACAGAAGCAGATATATCACAGATGGAAGCGAATTTAGCAATGAGCGTTCATCGCCTTTCTGTCTTAACTGGTCGTGTGCCTACGGCATTGAAGGATCTTTTACAAAAAAATGCTAAGCATGCAAAGATTCCACAACCACGCTGGCCGATACCAGCAGGAATTCCAGCCGATATTTTGTTAACACGTCCAGATTTGCGACGGGCAGAGCGTCAATATGCGCAAGCGACAGCACGGATTGGTCAACGTGAAGCAGATCGTTATCCATCACTTACTTTAACAGGTAATATTTCGACAGCAGCAACGGCAATTGATCAATTATGGAAAAATTCAACGATTGGCTGGTCTTTTGGACCTGGTCTTCGTTTTCCTCTTTTTAATGGAGGTCAGGTCGAGGCTTCTATTGCGGTAGCGCGCGCGCAGCGTGATCAAGCTTTTATTACTTATCGAGCTGCTGTGTTGGAAGCTTTAGAAGATGTAGAAAATGCGCTTGTAAGATTAACGAAGGAACATCAACGCTTAGAAAAGCTAATCGTTGCGAATAAAGCTTCTCTTCATTCCTTAAAACTTTCACGGAACCTTTTTGAGAATGGAAATACTAGTTTTCTTGAATTGTTAAATGCTGATCGCTCTTATTATTCTGCACAAATGGCGCTTAAAGATAGCCGTGTTTCTTTGGTTACGCAATATATCACGTTGATGAAAGCATTGGGGGGGGGCTGGGATGGCGTTGTTGATGTATCGCGTCCAGAAGTCGTTGATAATGCACCTCGTTCGCGTGCAAAGGTAGGGAAATGAAAAAAAACTTACTCAAAAATTTCATTACAAAACACAAAAAACTTTCCTTCTTTTTAACTGCTATATTTCTCATTCTCTTGTTGTTATGGTTACGTTCTGTTTTTTTTGGAACATCTACTCCAACTTATATAACAGCGGTGGTGAAACGTGGGGATATTGAGGAAAGTGTTTTAGCTTCTGGTCTTGTACGTCCTTACCGGTTGGTGGCTGTTGGTGCGCGAGCAACAGGGCGTGTGGTGTCAATGCATGTTTCCCCTGGGAGTGTTGTGAAAGAAGGCGATCTCTTGGCAGAAATTGATCCTACAGATCAGGAAAATGATTTAAAAAGAAAAAAAGCAGCATTATCGCATTATTATGCGAGTTTGATAGAACAAGAAGCCTATCTTTCTCTTGCACAGAAAAATTTAGAGCGTCAGAAAAAAATGATTGAAACACGTGCGGTTTCACGTGCGAACCTCGATGAGGCTACGACACAGGTGAAAATACGCGAGGCGCAAATTGAACAACTTCGTCAGCAGATTGTGCAAGCACAAATTGATGTGGAGAGTGCAGAGGTTAATTTAGGTTATACACGCATCACTGCCCCTTCAGCGGGAACGGTTTTGGCAACAGTTGTGGAAGAAGGGCAGAATGTGAATGCGGTTCAGTCGGCGCCAACGATTGTTATTTTGGGTGATTTATCAAAGATGACGATCAAGGCGCAAATCTCAGAAGCAGATGTTCTTAAAGTCCGAGCTGGACAACCACTTTATTTTACAGTTCTAGGTAATTCACAGCGTCGTTATGAAGGCGTTTTAGAAAAAGTAGAGCCGGCTCCTGAAGCAATTCGTGCTGATGTGAGTATTAATCCTGGTATGGTGAGTGGTTCTAGTGCTTTAATATCATCGGCTATCTATTACAATGGAATTCTACATGTTGATAATGCGGACAATTTTTTGCGAACCTATATGACTGCTCAAGTTCATATTATCTTAGGGCGCGCGCAGAATGTCTTGTTGGTTCCAAGTGATGCTTTACGCGATGAGACAAGAGAGCGTAAAGCATGGGTTTCTGTTTTGGTGGGGGAAAATAAGGTGGTTACTAAACAGGTGAGCGTTGGGTTGAATAATAAGGTTATGGCAGAGATTGTTTCAGGACTTAACGAGGGTGATGTCGTCGTCACTAGTTCGTCTGATGGAGTGATGCCAGAGTCTTCTCACATGCACAGCGAAGACGAGAGTTAAAGCATGAGCACAAATCAAGCAGATGCTGTCTTCGTCTTGGAAAATATTGTGCGCAAATTTCCTGCGGGCGAAGCGTTTGTTACCGTTTTGAAAAACATCAATCTTACCATTAAACGTGGTGAAATGGTGGCAATTGTAGGTGCTTCCGGTTCAGGTAAATCGACCTTGATGAATATTTTAGGCTGTCTTGATCGTCCAACTTCTGGTCGTTATTGGATCTCTGGTAAAGAAACAGCTTCCCTTTCTGCGGATGAATTGTCGGCTTTGCGACGTAATCATTTTGGTTTTATTTTTCAGCGTTACCATTTGTTGAATGAATTGACAGCTCTTGGTAATGTTGAAATTCCGGCTATTTATGCGGGATGTGCCGTGGAAGCAAGGAAACAGCGGGCACAGGATCTTTTAACGCGTTTGGGCATGGGTGATCGGATAAATCATCGTCCAAATCAGCTTTCTGGTGGTCAGCAACAACGTGTTTCTATTGCTCGGGCGCTCATGAATAATGCGGAGGTCATTCTTGCAGATGAACCAACTGGTGCATTGGACAAAAAGAGTGGGCAAGAAGTATTGCATATTTTGGATGAACTTCATCAAGAGGGGCGTACCATTATCATTGTAACCCATGATATGCAGGTGGCTGAAAGAGCAGAGCGTATTATCGAAATCAGTGATGGGGAAATTATTGCTGATAAGCAGTCAAGGGTTGCAAAAACAAAAGTTGGTGGAAAATCTCTTCAGGAACAACAAAATCTAAAAGGCCAACAAAAACTGGGCTTTTTTCGTTCTTTTGTTGAGCGATTCCGTGAGGCGTTTGTGATGGCTCTGTTGGCAATGAATGCACATCGCATGCGGACTTTTCTAACAATGCTTGGGGTGATTATCGGTATTGGGGCGATTATTGCTATGGTGGCTTTAGGGAATGGTACACGAGAGAAAATTCTGGAAAATTTTAAAAGTTTGGGTACTAATACATTAACCATTTTTCCTGGTAAAAGTTTTTCTGATCCACAAGCAGAAAAAATAACCAGTTTGGTTGAAGCTGATGCAGAAGCCTTGTCTGGATTACCTTATGTTTCTGGTGTGACACCACAGATTTCAGCAAGCTCGAAAGTGCGTTTTGGTGCAGTTGAAGTCAATGCCATTATTGCGGGGGTGGGAGAACAATTTTTTCAGACACAGGGGCTCAAAGTTTTCAAAGGACAGTTTTTTGATCAAAAAAGTGTCCATGATCGGGCGGTTGATCTCGTGATCGAGAAAGAAGCATTGTCTGTTCTTTTCCCCCATAGCCATGAAAGCCCCCTTGGAAAGGTGGTGAATGTGGGTAATGTTCCTGCGCGTATTATTGGTGTTGTTGATTCGCAAAATAATGCAAGTGGAGATACATCAAATACTTTACAGCTTTATTTACCCTATACAACAGTGCAGACGCGTTTTCTTGGTACAACAGAAGTTCGTGCAATTATTGTTAGGATTGCTGATGATATTGATTCATATTTAGCGGAGACCATGATAAAACGTTTTCTCATTATGCGGCATGGCGGGGAGGATTTTTTCATTAGAAATTCTGAATTTTTCCGTGAACGTGT
The DNA here is from genome assembly GCF_042195805.1 of Bartonella sp. AP57NXGY. NCBI lineage: Bacteria > Pseudomonadati > Pseudomonadota > Alphaproteobacteria > Hyphomicrobiales > Bartonellaceae > Bartonella > Bartonella sp. AP57NXGY. Next base: position 5,220 of record NZ_JBHIOZ010000028.1, read on the forward strand.
TATGGAGAGTACAAATATTTTAACACTTTTAATTTCTTCAATTGCAGCTATTTCCCTGGTTGTGGGGGGTATAGGGGTGATGAATATTATGTTGGTCACTGTTTCTGAGCGGATCAATGAAATCGGCGTGCGTATGGCAGTTGGTGCACGGCAAAGTGATATTTTACAGCAATTTCTCATTGAAGCGATTTTGGTTTGTGTGATTGGTGGTGGTTTGGGAATCTTGCTTGGACTTTCTATAGGTGGCTTGTTTCTTCTGTTTAAGGCACCTATTCATTTGGTTTATACTATTGAATCGATCATTATGTCTCTTACTTTTTCAACCCTCATAGGAATATGTTTTGGCTTTTCTCCAGCGCGGCAAGCTTCACGGCTTGACCCTGTTGTCGCCCTTTCACGCGATTAAGCTTTATCAATTGGGGCATGTTTGTTCGTGATGCTTTCCACTTGGATGAAGCATTTATGAAGCGAAACATGAATGGAAAAAGTTTAGCATTATT
>NZ_JBHIOZ010000028.1:5819-9399 GCF_042195805.1 Bartonella sp. AP57NXGY
TTAAGATTTAACCTAAAAAGAGGCGGGGGAAGTGAATAGTATATCTGCTAACAAACAAAAGAACAAAAAAGAAGGTTGATGCCAAAAACAGCTTAAACCTCCGTTCTTCCAAAAAAATGAACTGGTATCGAGATAGTTGAGCAGTTTAAGAGGTTTCGTTTAGTCTTTTTAAGATTTTCGGAAAAGAGGTTATGAGGATTTCTCACTTTTAGTTTTGCAGAAGGTGGTGCAAATTATAGGTGTTTAGGTTTATGCAAATAAATTATGATCGTGCTCAAGTTTTAAAATGTGACCTAAGACACAGCCATTTTCTGTTCCTTTATGCGAGTAACTTAGCTTTCTTTAGAATATTTTGTTTAAGGCATCGCTTTTTTCTGCCTTATCTCATGATTTTGGAGCTGAAGGATAAACAAGCCATTTGAGTTTCTAGGGTAAGGATGCCGTCAGATACTCGGTAGGGGGCGCGTGATCTTAAGAACTAATACCGTGAGATGCGGGTTTGATTTCATGAGTTTGGTGAGGACAACAAAAAGTTTGAGAGGCGGATAGCTTCTTATTTTGAATGATGTATGAATGAAAGGGGCTTTCATTTATTGAAAAAGAATAAGCTCATATTCAGCAGATGTGAGATGAAGTAAGAGCATCGTAATACCAAGCTGCAGTTATGCTGCTAAAGAACATAATGGCGCTAGTGATGAGCAATGGTATGTCTAGTTGGTATGGTATTCTTCCTCCTGCTACAAGTTCGATACAGAGCGCCATTGTGTTGCACATTAACACTCTTGTTTTAAAGAAACATTTCTCAAGGTATCCAAGCCTATTTTGCGACGCTGTTCATGGTAAATCTATTGAGCACCTCCATCTTTACGCTTATGAAGTAATAAGCCGGCACCATCATTATATTTGCCAGCTCGTGGGTGTTGCGATAGACCTTGCATTAAGGCGGCGGTTCATAAGAGCCATTTTTAGTCATTTCTTGTACAGTTTTTCTCCACACACTCATCCCGCTTGTGATGTGCAAGCAGGTGGTTTTGATTGATTCAAGATAAACAGATTTGAAATGAGAAAATCTTACGTTATTCAGAGTTCTAATTTAATATGAATGACGCTATATTATCATTATAAATCAATATATTGTACATATAAAAAAGAATTCTAAAACCACCCGCTATAAAGTATAAGAAGCGAATAATTAGTCTACGAAAGAACAAAAGAAAAAGAAATATTTCAAAAATCAATATTTTGAATATCACGACTAATATTTTGCGTATTATAGTGAAATTATATGCATGATCGTTCGTAAAATGCGCTGTTTTGTGTGTGGAGTTTCTTCCTTGGTGTCTTGTGTGTTCGCAGGTGTCCTATCCATTTCCTCCTCTCATTCTTAAGCTAAATCCTAAAATTATTGCGCACTTTATTGTGTATTCTTAACAAAAGGCAAAAAATATTTTCAAAATCATCACGCCTTACCGTTTATTTCCATAGGGATATAGACATCAATAAATGCATCATATGATTTGGGGGATACTCAAAAAGATCAAAAGATTCTCTCTTGTTGATTTAATTAAGCATAGAAGAAATATCTTAAAATCAAGCAATTTTAAGCTTTTTTTAAGTTTTTTGGGTAGAACAAGAGGCATTAATGAATAGGTCTAGATTCGATAATTGAAGATGTTTTTAATAGAGAGAAAAGCATGACGACGCTGCAATCGCTTTTACAGAGCTATCGTGATGAAGCGCGTACCGAACGAGATAAAGGTACATATTTTGAGCGTTTTGCTCTTGCTTATCTGACACATGATCCTCTTCAGTCTGGGTGTTATGAGAAGGTTCAAACCTTTAAAGATTGGGCTCATGAAAATGATTGGGATGGTCGTGATACTGGTATCGATCTTGTGGCAAAGCTTCGTGATGGAGGGGGTTTTGCGGCAATCCAATGTAAATTTTATGATGCAGCCTATCGGATTAGAAAAGCAGATATTGATAGTTTTATTTCGGCATCAGGGAAAGCTCCATTCAAGCGGCGTGTTATTATAGATAGTACTGAAAGTACTTGGAGTGATAACGCTGAAACAATGATACGGGGGCAGGATATTCCTGTTATACGGATTAATCTTTCCGATATACAACAAAGTCCGATCCGTTGGGAAACTTTTGCAGCCCAGGGCAAAGTTGTTTTGGAGGATAAAAAGAAAATCCGTCCACATCAATTGGAAGCATTGCGTGATGTGCGTGCTGGGCTTGCTCAAGCAGATCGGGGGAAGCTTATTATGGCTTGTGGTACTGGTAAGACATTTACCAGTCTTAAAATTGCTGAGGATTTGGCGGGTGAAGGCAAGTTTGTTTTGTTTCTTGTTCCTTCCTTGGCACTGATGTCACAGACGGTTCGTGAATGGACAACGGATGCAGGAATCGGATTGAGATCTTTTGCTGTTTGTTCCGATACACAAGTGGGAAAGCGTCGTAAAAATAGTGATGATGTTGCTGAAATTGATGTGTTTGATCTTGCTTTTCCGGCGACAACCGATGCTGCTAAACTTGCAGAACAGGTGGCGAAGAGTGTTGCAGATAAGATGATCGTGGTGTTTGCAACCTATCAATCTATTCAGGTGATTGCTGATGCTCAGAAAAACTATGGTTTGCCAACATTTGATCTTATCATTTGTGATGAAGCGCACCGTACAACAGGGGCAACGCTGGTGGGCGAGGATGAATCCAATTTTGTTAAGGTGCATTCCAATGATGTTATTCGTGCCAAGAAACGCCTTTATATGACAGCGACACCACGTATTTTTGGTGATAACGCAAAAAGTCGCGCGAATGAAGTTAATGCTGTTCTTGCTTCTATGGATGATGAAAAGCTTTTTGGTAAAACACTTTTTTATCGGGGTTTTTCATGGGCAGTACAAAATGATCTTTTAACAGATTATAAGGTTATTGTCTTAGCAATGGACGAAAAATTGGTCAGTTCCGCTGTTCAGAAGCGCCTTAGTGATAGCGATACTGAGCTTATTCTTGATGATGCAACAAAGATTATTGGCTGTTATAAGGCTTTGACAAAACAAAATATGAAGGCTGATGTTGGTGCGGATTTATATCCTATGCATCGTGCTTTAGCGTTTTGTAAAACTATTAAAAGTTCTGAACTTGTGCGTGATGAGTTTTCTACGGTTGTTAGAGAATATCTTGATTATACGAAAGAGGATACAGAAAATGAGCATTTTCTGAAGTGTGAAATTGAGCATGTTGATGGCACTTTTAATGCGAAGGATCGTGGTGCATTACTTGACTGGTTGAAAGCTGATAGTGGTGAGGATGTTTGTCGTATTTTGACCAATGCTCGGTGTTTGTCTGAGGGGGTGGATGTTCCGGCTCTTGATGCGATCATGTTTTTAAATCCACGCAAAAGCCAGATTGATGTTGTGCAAGCGGTTGGGCGGGTGATGCGTCGCTCTGAAGGTAAAAAGATGGGATATGTCATTTTGCCAATTGGTATTCCTCCTGATACTCCAGTGGAACAGGCTTTGAACAACAATGATAAATATCGGGTTATCTGGCAAATTTTAAATGCTTTGCGTGC
>NZ_JBHIOZ010000028.1:9499-11611 GCF_042195805.1 Bartonella sp. AP57NXGY
GATTATTGGGAGGATTGGGCGAGCAATATTGCTGAAATTGCTAAGAATCATATCACGCGCTTAACAGGCATTCTGGCAGAGCCAAATACTGAGGCGCGTCAAGCCTTTGACAGGTTTGTGGCAGAACTGCGTGATGACTTAAATGATGCTGTTACAGAAGCTGATGCGATTGAGATGTTGGCACAGCATATTATCACGCGTCCTGTCTTTCAGGTGTTGTTTGAAGGCTATCAGTTCACACGTGAGAATCCTGTCTCGCGTGCTATGCAGCGTATGCTTGATGTGCTTGATGAGGCAAATCTTGATAAGGAATCCAAAGATCTGGAAAAATTTTACGCAAGTGTAAAATTACGAGCCAGTGGCATTACGGATCCAAAAGCAAAACAGAGGTTGATTGTAGAGCTTTATGATAAGTTTTTTCGTTATGCTTTTCCACGCACTGTAGAAAAATTAGGCATTGTTTATACCCCCGTCGAGGTTGTGGATTTTATTTTGCACTCTGTCAATGATGTATTAGAGCAAGAATTTGGGCAAACGCTTGGCTCATCGGGTGTGCACATCATGGATCCCTTTACTGGAACGGGGACTTTTATCACACGGCTTTTACAATCGGGTTTGATAAAACTAGAGGAGATGAAACACAAATTTTGTCGTGAAATTCATGCCAATGAAATCGTGCTTTTAGCCTATTATATTGCAGCCATTAATATTGAGACGACCTATCATGGTCTGATGGGGGGCGATTATGTTCCGTTTGAGGGAATTTGTTTGACCGATACATTCCAGCTTTATGAGCAAGAAAAAGACCTGATCAGTGATTTGCTGGTGGATAACAGTACACGTCGGGCGCACCAGAAGGAACTGGATATTCGTGTTATTGTTGGCAACCCCCCTTATTCTTCTGGACAAAAAAGTGAAAACGACAATGCGCAGAATATTGGCTATCCTAAATTGGATCGTCGCATTCGTGAAACTTATGCTGCTCAATCCAAAGCAAGCAATGTTAATGGACTTTATGACAGTTATATTCGTGCCATTCGTTGGGCAAGTGATCGCATAAAAGACTGTGGTGTTATTGGTTTTGTGACAAATTCAGGTTTTATCAATGGATATTCTACGAGTGGATTACGAAAAGAATTGAATGAAGAATTTTCGAGCATTTATGTTTTCAATTTGCGTGGTGATATTCGCAAAAATATGATGAGCAAAGGAGCTGCTCGAGAAGGGCAAAATGTTTTCGGAAGTGGAAGTATGGCAGGAATCGCTGTGACACTATTTATTAAAAATCCAAATGTCACGGAGCATTGCAAAATTCACTATTACAATATTGGTGATAATCTCACGACAAAGGAGAAATTATCTCAACTTCAGCGGTTGGGTAGTGTTGGCGGTATCAAGCGTGAACACGGCTGGCAGATGATTACGCCAGATGAATATGGCGATTGGCTGAATCAGCGCAACAGTGATTTTAAAAAATTTCTGGCCTTAGGTGATAAGAAAGGCAGTGATAAAAAGCTCTTTGAAACGTTTTCTCGTGGGATTATAACTACTCGCGATGCCTGGGCATATAATTCAAGCCGTGAAAATCTAGCGAAGAATATGCGTAACACGATAACTTTCTATAACAATGAAGTGGAACGTTTTAATAATGTTTATGCGCATTCTGACCGCAAAGCACGTGCAAATGCTGTGAACGATTTTGTTGATACAGATACCCAAAAAATCAGTTGGAGCAGTAGTCTTAAAGAGGAATTGGTAAGAGGAAAGTTTTCTGAATTTGAAAGTAATTGCTTAGTTCAAAGTCTTTATCGTCCTTTTACACAACAATGGCTTTATTATAACCGTACTTTTAACGAAAGAGTATATCAAATGCCGCGTATATTCCCTATGAAGCAAGCGGTTGAAAACAGAGTAATACAAGTTACGGGAGTTGGAGCAAGCAGTGGATTTTCTGTTCTGATGACTAAGAATTTATCTAATCTTCATGCAATGGATACTGGTCAATGTTTTCCACGGTATGTTTATGAAGATGTTGCACCCTTAGGAGCTAAAAAAGGGAATCAGGTTCATTTGTTTGCAAATTTTGCAGAGGAAAGCAAAGAAACTGGTTTA
>NZ_JBHIOZ010000028.1:11711-17727 GCF_042195805.1 Bartonella sp. AP57NXGY
TGTGATGTGCAAGAAAATGGTTTTGATTGATTCAATAGAGAACAGATTTGAAATGAGAGAATCTGATGATATTGAGAGCTCTCATTCAAGTTGTAGCGTAATAAATTTTCATTATAAATCAATATATTGTATGTGATAAAGCACCTTAGGCAGTGAGGTCGCTAAAATTATGACGCATGAGCTTTAGCGGCAGTGATGAATATTCTCAGGCAGGGTTTTCTTATCGAGCTTTATGTGAGTAAACCATATAAATGGGGAAGCTGAGAGGAACTTGTCCAGAGAAAGTGGATTGTTTACAAATCGTTGCTAATAAGAATCGTCGCCTTTTGAGATGTTGAGAGGAAATGACAATTCTCATGAAATCTGTCTTTTGAGATGTTCTGATATTGAAGTGAGCAGGTGGAACGCGTTAGACAAGAAGCTGAGTTATTATTGTTTACAGATCAATAGAGTTTAAAAATTTTCGTTCTTTTTGGGAGAGGAAACCAGACAAAAAGTGATCTTAGAGAGCGAAATGATTTCAAAAAAGATTGCGATAAAAAATGTAGGGTATTTGTCGCGGTGTGCGTTTTGAGCTTATTCCTATCTGTGATCTAAAATGCTCTTATGAAGATGCTTTTTAGAATAAGAGATTGTTACTAATATATTGACTTATAATGATAGTTTAATGTTCTCTCTGTTAAATGAGAAATCTAAGTATTATAAATTTTCTTATTTTAAATCTATTAAAATTACTTCTTTGCATGTCATATGAGGTTGGTATGTTCGTGTTTAAGAAAGGCGTAATGCATGCCTCTTACCAATCATCCCAAGAGGTTTAAGAGCTATCGTAATACTTGGGGGGTGGCAAAATATAGGGTGGGGCGGTTTGCATTTTTTATGAAGGGTAAGACAGTGGTGTAAATAGATTTTTATGACAAGTTTGATTTTATAGCTATCTGGGAAGATTTATTTACAAGAGCTGTCTTCTATATTGGGGATGGCATTAGATAGATCACGTGTTGTGAGATCAAGTTTGGGATGTAAGAGATGTTTTTTGGTTAATGTGCAAGACAGTGACACGTGTATCGGGGCGTTGTGCTTTGTATGGGGGGAAGTTCTGGCGGGCTTTTATGGCGGTAATTCGTGTGGAAAGGTATGGAGAGAAGGGTAAAGCAGTCAGAGGGTAGCAAGGTTTAAAGTCACAAGAATAAAGATCAGGGAGAAAGGTCAGAATGCGGTTCTGATATAGACTTGGAGCGTTTTAATATATTGGAATATAAGAATGCGGATTTGATTGATCTGTTGTATTGCGCTTTCAGCATTGTTCTTTTTAACAGGATAGGCAATGAAATGGATATCAGGCATTAAATATTTAAGTTCTCGCATTGAGCGCCACACATGGTAATCATGGGTGACGATATAAAGGGTTTTATAGTGGTGTTTTTTGATCCAATCGGCGCTTTCTTTAGCATTTCCTCTGGTGTTAATCGCTTGATGCCCGATGTCAATACAACAGGAGATAAGCCGTGGGGTAATATGCATGTTGTGCATGAGACTTTTCAGATTGGTTGTGGTGTTTACGCCACTGATGAGGAGACGTGAACCAAGCCCCCTTTGTAAGAGATTAAGTCCTGTCTCTATTCGGTTTTCTCCGCCTGTAAGCACGATAATGGCATCCGCTTTGGGGAGAGGTGTTGGGGGAGAGAGTCGTTCAGTTTTTTCAGAAAAAATAATAAAACCGCCCCAGAAAATTAAAACAATGATTGAAAGAGTAAGGGTTGTCGGTGGAAAATAGCGAAATAAAAGCCATGGAGACCAACTATTATAGTGGGTCCGTTTTGGAAGAGGACGTTCTAAATTGTTTTGCGTCAATGAGTTGAAAGTATTGTAAGTCATAAAATTAAAATAAACCGTTTTCACATTGATCAATTTTTTTCAGTTGCGCTAAAATAGTCATGCGGTTTGTAAGGGTGGTAAGAAAAGAAACGAAAATAATAAGAAAAATGATTTTTCCGTAGGGGATGGAACTTATGGAAAGATGTCCAAACAAAGCTGTTACTTGGCTAGCTTCTACTCTTCCCAAGTTATAATTCGTCCAGAGACAAAAGGCTGAAAATAGAAATATGCTTGTGAGACCACCATATAAAGCACCACGCAGCGCAGTTTTAAAAAAATGCCAGTCAAATTGGCGAGCAATGAAAAGAGTTTCAGTACCAAGGAAATATAAGACATTGATAATATGTGTATTTTCTGCCAATGCATTGCGGGTGGCAAAAATGATGGTGAGGATAAGAGAGCCTAAAACCAATGCTAAAATTGAAAAACCAATGAAAACAGTGGTGTGTGCCATGGTCGCAAAACGATGAACCCAAACACGGTGATCATCAAATTGACCTCCTGGAATTTGGGTTTTAATGGCGTGATTAATGGCTGCAAAATTGATTTTTTCATCTCTCTTCAGGGTCACAATGATGAGGCGGGGAAGGGGTAGTTCATTGACATTGAAGCCTGTTCCAAGCCATGGCTCCAGTAACTTTTCTGTAGCTTTTTGGTCAACAATTTTTGCATCTTGTACACCAGAAAATGTTTTAACCAATTGTACGGCATCACGGAGTGCTTTGTTGATATCAACATTGTCAATGGGGCGTATTTGTATTGTTGCTTCATAGCTAATCTGATTACTCCAATTTTGGGCGGCACGTTGGACCAAATCAACACCGATTAAGGTGAGGCTTGAAAGAAATGTCATAATAGCAATCACGGCAACTAATGCTTTTCCAGAAATATTACCACTGGGAATAATCGCTGTTGTATTTTTTTTATTGCTTGTAAAAATGGGGAAAGACTTATTCATGAATCGTCATCCGTCCGTTATGGAGAAGCATACGCCGTGCTGCAACTTGTTCCATTAAGGCAATATCATGGGTGGCAATGATAACAGCCGTTCCAAAACGGTTTAATTCAATAAACAAACGGAGGAGGCGTTTTGCCAAGGGCGGATCGACATTTCCGGTGGGTTCATCGGCAAGTAGAATTTCAGGTTGATCAATGAGTGCGCGTGCAATGGCTACCCTTTGTTTTTCCCCACCGGAAAGAACCGGTGGTAAAACATGAATATGATCTCCAAGACCTACCCAACAGAGAAGATCTTCCACTTCACTGCGATAGGTTGCTTCTTCTTGTCCTTTAATGCGTAAAGGTAAGGAGACATTTTCATAAGTGGTCATGTGGTCGAGTAAACGAAAATCTTGAAAAACCACCCCGATACGTTGTCGCAGCGCAGGGAGCTCTTGTCGTTTGAGTAATGCTGTGTCTGTTCCAAAGAGATCAATATGACCGCGGGTGGGTTTGAGTGCTAAAAACATAAGACGCATCAGCGACGTTTTCCCTGCTCCAGAGGCACCTGTGAGAAATTGAAATGATCCAGGAGGAATATGAAAGCTAATATCACGAAGGACCTCAGGGCCCATTCCATAGCGTAGGCCGACATTTTCAAAATGAATCACTTTTTATTATTACTCCTGATTTTATATTGCATCATTTATTCTAAAAACTCTTACTTTCATTGCTTTAGATTTTTGTTGTAAGCTTGTTTATTTTAGATTTCATGGTTTTCAATATTTTTTATACACCCTCGTTATAGATAAATATTTTTGCTCAAGAATATTATCACTTATACTTTCTTTTTTTAGCCTTATTTATGATTTTAGCAGGAATTTCAAAGGGATTCTAGCATAAACATCAGAACTATTTTTCCTTCTTACTCAGAGGCTTTTTTTGCATTGAGTGGACATTAGGTGATTTTAAAAAGCTATGTTGCTCTTTTTATCTTACTTTCTTATTCTTGTTCGCATCCCAATCCTGAGGTTTTTGCTTAAATTATTTCTTACCTGTTATGAAAAAAAGCGTTTGTTGTTAGAATGATTGAGCTTCTCGTGAATTGTTTTATTTTTTATTCTCCTCGGTGGTTTTCGTAATAATGCTGAGATAATTTTAGCAAAAAAAACAAAAACCACCGTATGTTGTATTGCGTCGTGTTTTTTAGTTTTGTCGGTTGGCAATCAGATCTTCAACAACTTGTGGTTCGGCAAGGGTTGAAATATCTCCGAGAGTATCAAAATCGTTTTCAGCGATTTTTCGTAAAATACGTCTCATAATTTTCCCTGATCGCGTTTTGGGAAGCTGCGGAGCAAACTGAATTTTATCCAATATGGCAATAGAGCCTATTTCTTGTCTCACATGCTTGATAAGGTCTTTTTGCAATTCTTCACTTGGCGCTGTTCCTTCCATGAGGGTCACAAAACTATAAATTCCTTGTCCTTTAATGGGATGCGGGTAACCCACAATAGCTGCTTCTGATACAGAGGGATGAGAAACAAGAGCTGATTCAATTTCAGCGGTTCCTAATCTGTGCCCCGAGACATTGAGAATATCATCAACTCGTCCTGTGATCCAATAATAACCGTCGCTATCGCGCCTACAGCTATCGCCTGAAAAATATTTTCCTTTATAGGAGGAAAAATAAGTTTGAATAAAGCGTTCATGATCCTTATAAAGTGTGCGCATTTGTCCTGGCCATGAATCACTGATACAAAGAGTGCCTTCTGCTTCACCTTCTAAAACATTGCCTTGGGCATCAACAATTTGGGGTTGAACACCAAAGAAAGGACGTGTGGCCGATCCTGCTTTGAGGGGGGTTGCACCAGGCAAGGGTGTGATCATATGCCCTCCTGTTTCCGTTTGCCACCATGTATCGAGAATCGGACAACGGTCATTTCCAATTATATGATAAAACCATTCCCATGCTTCTGGGTTAATAGGTTCTCCTACTGTGCCTAAAAGACGCAACGACGTCCTGTCTGAGTGTTCAACAAATGAATTTCCTGCTCCCATTAAGGCGCGGATAGCTGTTGGTGCGGTGTAGAGTGTATTGACTTGATGCTTGTCGACAATGTGCCAAAATCTTCCTTTGTCAGGAAAGGTTGGTGTGCCTTCAAACATTAAAGTGGTCGCACCATTGCATAAAGGTCCATAAACCAAGTAAGAATGACCGGTAATCCAACCAATATCAGCTGTACACCAGTAAACTTCATCGGGGTGGTAATCAAAAACATATTGGTGAGTCATCGAGGCAAAAACAAGATAGCCTGCTGTGGTATGCAAAACACCTTTGGGTTTGCCGGTTGAGCCTGAAGTATAAAGAATAAAAAGCGGATCTTCAGCGTTCATTGGTTCTGGTGGACAAGCTGTTTTGGCATGAGCTATCTCTTCGTGGTACCAAAAATCACGTCCCTCTATCCATTGAATGGGTCCACAAGTCCGCCGTATAACCATGACTTGGTCCACATGCACGTTTTGGCGCGCTGCTATCTCAATAGCATGGTCAACGTTGTCTTTTAAGTTAATCCGTTTGCCGCCACGCAAGCCGTGATCAGCGGTAATCATAAAGGTTGATTCACAGTCAACAAGGCGTCCTGCTATTGCTTCAGCAGAAAAGCCAGCAAAAATAACCGAATGAATAGCTCCAATGCGAGCACAAGCAAGCATAGCATAGGCTGCTTCGGGAATCATAGGAAGATAAATGGTTACTTTATCGCCTTTCTTAATGCCACGACTTTTCAAAAGATTGGCAAAACGACAAACATGTTCATAAAGCTCGTTATAGGTTATTTTTTTATCATGATAAGGATTATCTCCTTCCCAAATGAGCGCGATTTTGTCTCCATGGGTTTTCAGGTGGCGATCAATGCAATTATAGGTAACATTTGTTATCCCATCTTCGTACCATTGAATGGAGACATCTCCGTTAAAAGAAGTGTTTTTTACTTTTGTAAAAGGTTTAAACCATTCAATGCGTTGACCATGTTTTGCCCAGAAGCTTTCTGGATCATTAATGCTTTCTCGATACCATTGTTGATAAGTTTCCTCATCGAGTAAAGTATTTTTTTTGATCTCTTCTGATATTGGATAAATTTTTTCAGTCATGTTTCCCTCTTTTTATTGTTTGGAAAAATCTGCCTCTGTATTTTTGTAT
>NZ_JBHIOZ010000029.1:0-6081 GCF_042195805.1 Bartonella sp. AP57NXGY
ACATTGGTAAAATTATCCGGCGGGCTATTATTAAAAGAATCAGAAAGTTTTTTGTAAAATTCTTTCCACAAACATTTTTTTCAATAAAGCCACCTAATTCATCAGCCTTAACTTTAGCAAAGATATAAGGCATGTGTTTCATTTATTAAAGAAAAGAATTTGCTTTAAAAAGGTTATAGCCTTCTATCTAACAGCGTTTTTGCTGTAAAATTCAAATTATCTATCTGCTCAACTAAAGAACTTTTATTGTTTAGCTTTTGTGCTTTTTTCAAAGAGATGTGGGCTTTCAAGAATAAGCTTTTCTCGTGCTTTTTGTAACTGTTTAATGACTTCATCAATCTTTGACGGAGAACAAAAAGATTCTTGGCTATTCAACAAATGCAGCCTCTCCTTTCCCTCATATAAACATTGCATCTGAGATTGAAGTATTCTAACTTCTTGAAAAAAAAGACGTCCTGTTTCCTTAAAACCATTATTAAGTGCAAAAAGTTGATCAGAAATGGATAGCAGAATTTGTTTTAAAAAACGCTCATTTTCTTGGCGTTTACGATATTCTAAAATAAGAGCATGGCTTATCTCATCTAACTGTTTTTTTGTAGAATCAATTTGACGCAATAAATTTGGTTTTTCCCCCATATCACCTTTTCTCACCTTCACAAGCATAGCATGAATGTCTAATAACTTAATTGCGGAATGAGACAAATAATCAACAACTGTAGGCGTATTAACATAGCGTTTCCGTGCAATCATCACAAACTCACCTAATGACTGTTTTTTACATTCATCCCGCTATTTATTTTTCATTTTACAAGACCATTCTAAAGAAAGTGCTAAAAAATATTACCTCCAATACATTATTCGATGGAGCCCCTTCTCTCTTTTCACGATCAACGTGGAATCCGTGGAGAGAGAAAACGTACAGGTGTATAAAGGATAAGATGTGTTGTTTTTTCCAACACACTACTACCATCAGCAAGAAGGGCTTGACTAGGTGACAATTCTGTACCTTGCATAATTGTGGAAGCCAAAGAACCTTCTCGAGAAAGAGCCATCAACGTTGGCGAAGATGCAAAGACATTGTGTGCTCCCCCATCCACATGAGAAAAATCAAGAACAGCTATTCCATTTTTACGCAACATTTCAATATCTGAGCCATCGCCCACACGATGATGTCCACCCGTAAGACGTCCTGAAACCGCAAGAGCTTTATCCGCTCTGGATACTAAAATAGCGGTTGGCTGCGGAAGTTTTTTTATATCATTAAGTTGGCGCTCAAATACATCAACATCAATATCTGGTGCAGCCATTAATAAACTTGTAATACGACGAATAGGCTTATATTTTCCCTGTAACGCTAACGTTCTAAATGCTTCCATTATAACAAAATTGCCCATAGAATGTGCAATAACCGAAATTTGATCAGCATTGGTTTCACTAATAAGTGTTAAAAGCTCTATCAATCCGTCACGGGCAAAATTAGCACTGTCACGATCATAAATATAAAGAGGAACTGATCCGGCCGAAGGCCAAGAATAATGCACAGCGACAACATTTAAAGAATAATCGTGTGTAAACTGTGCTGTACGAAATGTACCATCTGCAAAATTATTATTATACCCATGGATAAAAAGAAAAATTTCTCTTTTTCCTTTTGGCTTTTTTGCTAAAGCAGCATTTAATTGCTGTTTAAACTGTTCTTTATTATCGTATTTTTGCAATGCTACTGCTGCAAAATACTTATCATGCGTAGGTTTATAGGCATTTATTTCAACAACTCCCTTTACATGTTGCTGAGGAATTCCTACGTCAACACGATTATAATGAACTTTATTTGATCGCTCTGCACCATAAGGTTGAGCGTAATTATTTTGCATCATACGACTCGTTGCAACATACACTGGAACGATGGCTTTTGGAGAAACTGGTTTCCCTTCAACTTCCCTTTCTACGGCAGTCATAGAAGGTGTTGCATGCACCCCATGCCAAAGTACAGCACGTGAATCACTACACGCTGATAATAAAGAAATACAAATAAGAAGTGTTAAATATCTCAGAATCATTATACTTCTCACTGCAACTTCACCCCACCTTATAAAAATATAACATTTCAAATGCATAGATAAAGTAATAAAAAACGAAACATTATTGGCAACACACCAACAAATAACATACAAAAAGATTTTTCTATAATGCCTATAAATTCCCTCTCTCTAACATAACTTCATCTCATTATGGAGAGACTCACTGCGAACTGGTGCGGTCGAGAAGACTCGAACTTCCACGGGTTGCCCCACAGCGACCTCAACGCTGCGCGTCTACCAATTCCGCCACGACCGCACGTGGAAAGAAAAAATCTTGGTTTTTAGCCTTTAACAAATCATAAAGAAAGGTACAAGCCAATTTTCTTTTTCTCATAATTTATTTTATCCGGATGCTTTATAATTTAATAGAGATTACGAGAAATATGGGCTTTACTATGACCTTTGAACCATCATCATAAAATGTGCTTGTGCCGCTTGATCTTTTTCATAATAACCATGAAAGTTTTTTGTAATTGTTGTAGAGCCCTGTTTTTGGATTCCTCTCATAGCCATACACATGTGCTCAGCCTCAATCAATACTGCTACACCATGAGGCTTCAGATATGTTTTTAACGCGTGAGCCACTTGCGCTGTCATAGCTTCTTGAGTTTGTAAACGACGAGAAAAAATATCTACAACACGTACAATTTTTGAAAGACCAACAATTTTTGCATTAGGAAGATATGCTATATGTGCTTTCCCAATAATTGGGATCATGTGATGCTCACAGTGTGAATAAAAAGGTATATTCTTTACGATTACGGCTTCATTGTATCCTGAAACCTCTTCAAAAACTGTACCTAAGGTTTCTTTAACCGATTGACTATAACCATTAAAAAGCTCGCGATATGCCTTGGCTATACGTTTTGGAGTATCTAAAAGCCCTTCTCTATTTGGATTTTCCCCTATCCATAAGAGTAATGTACGAATCGCTTCTTCCACCTTTTCAATACTCGGACGCTTTTTTTCAGATAAATTTGCGTCTTCTTTAACAACATTACGCATTCAAAAACTCCAAGCTTACTCTATACAAAGCATTTGCTCCATACCTATCTCATTTTGTATAATCTCTATATAAGCGAATTAAAAGTTTAAACAATCACGACTTTCAAAATTTCAGGCAATAGCGCATGATTGATACTATCTATAATGATAAAATACTTAAATATGCTGCACATATAGGCAAAATTGGGCGACTTAATAATCCTGATGCAACATCAAGAAAACATGCACACCTTTGTGGTTCGACAATCACTGTAGATTTAAAAGTGGAAAATAGTATTATTACCGATTTTGCTCACGAAATACATGCATGTGTGCTAGGGCAAGCTTCAGCTTCACTTTTAGCATCTCATATCATCGGACAAACAACTCAAGATCTTAAAATATTGCGTGAAGTTATCTACCAAATGCTAACGCAAAATGGTCCTTCTCCTCAAGCTCCATTTGAGGATTTTTCTTGCTTACAGCCCATTAAAGACTATAAAGTGCGCCATGCAGCAACACTACTACCCTTTGATGCAATGATAGACTGCATTCAAAAAATTGAAGAAAAATAAATGTTCAAATCACAATCTAGACAAAAAAAGTTGACTCGGAATTACACAGGCACTTGGCAAAAAACACCCGGACGATTATTGGGTATTTTCTTAATACGGTTCTATCAAATAACACTTTCGAGCCTTATAGGTAATCAGTGCCGCCATGCTCCGACTTGTTCAGAATATACATATGAAGCGATTGCACGCCATGGGCTTTGGGCTGGTGCATGGATGGGACTCTTTCGTATCATGCGTTGTGGGCCCTTTGGAACAGATGGCTTTGATCCAGTCCCTCCATCGCTTGGAAATTCTTGCTGTTTTTATAAACCTTGGCGTTACTGGAAAATTTCTGACAAACACAACAAATAATCCTTTTCTTTTTTCACATGTATTGATAAAAAATTAGTCTATAAGCTTTTTACTCAATTTTCACGAAACCATCCGCAATCGTTAGCGGAATTGGATTAAAAGGGTGTTTTTATGTCTTGCTCTATTTCTCTTTTTTTTCCCGATGGTTCAAAACGTAATTACCCCGCCGAAATGACAGGCTTGGAATTAGCAGAATCTATTTCTAAATCACTTGCAAAAAAAGCAGTCGCCTATAGTCTTGATGGTATCACGCGAGACTTATCGGATCCATTGGGACAATCTGGTCAAGTAGAGATTATTACCCGAGAAGATTCACGCGCTCTTGAGCTCATAAGGCATGATTGCGCCCATGTCCTTGCTGAAGCAGTGCAAGAGCTCTTTCCTGAAACGCAAGTAACAATAGGTCCTGTCATTGAGAACGGATTCTATTATGATTTTGCACGCCAACAACCTTTCACATTAGATGATCTCACCGTCATTGAAAAGAAAATGCGTGAAATTATCCAACGCAATAAACCTTTTAGAAAAGAAATTTGGTCTCGTGAAAAAGCAAGAAAAGTTTTTTCTGAGAAAAAGGAATTTTATAAAGTTGAACTTATTGATAGCATTCCTGAAAATCAAGATTTAAAAATCTATTATCAAGGGGAGTGGTTTGATCTTTGTCGCGGACCGCACATGCAATCTACAGGGCAAATTGGGAATGCTTTCAAATTAATGAAAGTTGCAGGAGCTTATTGGCGTGGCGATGCCAATAATCCAATGCTCACGAGAATTTATGGAACAGCATTTGCAAATGAAAATGACTTAAAAGCCTACCTCCATATGCTAGAAGAAGCTGAAAAACGTGATCATCGCCGCTTGGGACGTGAAATGGACTTATTTCACTTTCAAGAAGAAGGGCCAGGAATGATTTTTTGGCACAAAAAAGGTTGGAAAATGTTCCAAAATTTGATCAGCTATATGCGTAGACGCCTTGATGATCATCAATATGCTGAAGTTAATGCACCACAAGTTCTCGATAGGTCACTCTGGGAAATATCTGGCCATTGGGGTTGGTATAAGGAGAATATGTTCAAAGTAATTTCAGCAGAAGAAGATTCAGATCATGGGAATGTTTATGCCCTTAAACCAATGAACTGCCCTGGTCATGTGCAAATTTTTAAACATGGTTTAAAATCTTATCGTGATTTGCCTATTAGACTTGCTGAATTTGGACTTGTTCATCGTTATGAGCCTTCAGGCTCTTTACATGGTCTTATGCGTGTGCGTGGTTTTACACAAGATGATGCGCATATTTTTTGTACTGATGAACAATTAGCCGATGAATGTCTCAGTATTAATGATCTTATTTTATCAACTTATGCCGATTTTGGTTTTAAAGAAATTAGTCTTAAGCTTTCAACCCGTCCAGAAAAACGAGTTGGATCTGATGCATTATGGGATCATGCAGAAAGTATCATGGAATCTGTCCTTAAAACGATTGAAACAAAATTTGCAGGACAAATCAAAACAAGCATCCTTCCAGGTGAAGGAGCATTTTATGGTCCAAAATTTGAATATACATTAAAGGATGCTATCGGTCGTGAATGGCAATGTGGAACAACACAAATAGACTTTAATCTCCCTGAACGTTTTGGTGCATTCTATATTGATAAAGATTCAGAAAAACGTCAGCCTGTTATGATCCACCGTGCTATTTTTGGATCAATGGAGCGTTTTCTTGGTATATTAATTGAAAATTTTGCTGGACATATGCCACTTTGGCTTGCTCCTGAACAAATTGTTGTTGCAACAATTACCTCCGAAGCAAATGAATATGCCCAAAAAATAACAGCAAAACTTAAAGCTGTTGGGCTTTCCGCAACAATAGATCTCCGCAATGAAAAAATTAACTATAAAATACGAGAACATTCTTTACAAAAAGTCCCCGTAATTTTGGTATGTGGCAAACGTGAAGCTGAAACAAACAGCGTAAATATGCGCCGCTTAGGAAGTACAAATCAAACCCTTTTATCTGTAGAAGATGTGATTAAACAACTCTCAAATGAAGCAACACCTCCAGATTTGCAACGTGTAATAAATGCATAATA
>NZ_JBHIOZ010000029.1:6181-17655 GCF_042195805.1 Bartonella sp. AP57NXGY
GAACAATGATATTTCTTATTCGTAAGATAAGCCCTTATAAAAAGGACAAGATATTGATTTATAATGATAATATATCGTTATTCATATTAAATAAGGTTTCGAATATCATAGGCTTCTCTTATTTTTAATATGTTTATGTTGAATCTATCAAAATCATTTGCTTGCACGAAACAAGCGGAATGAGTGTGTGGATAAAAATTATTGAGAAAGGACTTTTAAAATGCCTACAATGAACCGCCTAAAGTGCTAAGAATTGTTCAGTTATTGAGAACAGGCTATAATTATAATGATGATGCCGACTTGAACCTTCATAAGTATAAAAATAGCGGTACTCAACGAGTTTACCATTAATCATTCACGAGGCATTATGGTAAAATAAGATTAAGAAGCCTTAAGAAACATCTCTTTAAAACAAGCACATGAATTGGTAAGCTAATGGCATTCTACATCCCGCAATCTACACTGATGAGATATTGCCTTAATTTTTATAAAGCCAAATCAAAAAAAATGGCAAAACTCAGCGTTTATTCTTTCTCTTCTTCATGTTTTACCAAATGAAAAACTCTTATAAAAAACTCGTTAAATATACACATACGATATATGACTACTCGTTGAACGTATAAAATTCTGTGCACATCCATAAAACATCTAAATATCTACGAAACACATATAAAATAAAAAAATATTATTATCGTGCTCTATCAAGAACACGCTTACATTCAATGAGTTCAAACAGAATTTCTTGTAACAATGCTTTATCAGTTTTATCTTTGTAAAGATTCACAGAACCGACAGATGTTTCTCCCTCATTCCTCATGAAACTCAAAAGCCCAAAAGAAGATTTCTTAGGCTTATTGCTAGCATTTTCAGAAGTTTGTCCTGCATGTTTCTTCTCTATGACCACATTCATAGCATCAAGATCACCATTACCCAATGCAGTCACAAAAGCAACACCATTTTCTTTCAAAAGGCGTTGCACACCTTTTATTGTATAACCCTGATCATATAGTAACTGCTTGATACCATTGAGCAAATCAACATCGACCGGACGATAATAGCGCCTTCCTCCCCCACGTTTCATTGGTTTAATCTGCCTAAAACGTGTTTCCCAAAATCTTAAGACATGCTGCGGAAGCTCCAATAACTCCGCTACTTCGCTAATTGTGCGAAAAGCATCAGAGCTTTTATCCATTTTGTAACACCTTATTTAAAACAAAATAAATTACTTCACAATGACTCATTCTGTCTCAATTTCTCAACAAGATTAGTCAAAAATAAGACCATCATTGATACCTTACTCACCAGTCTTTTTCTAAAAAATAAAGACCCTTATTTTATACATTTCTTTAACAAATACCAAACATACCATGGCATTTATTTATGAGATATCATTTTTTCTGTTTTGCACGATGCGAATCTAAAATTCTCTGTTTAAGGACATTGGCAGCCTTAAACGTCACAACACGTCGCGGCGGAATCGGTGCTTCAACACCTGTTTTTGGATTGCGTCCAACACGTTCATTTTTACTGCGAACCTGAAAAGTTGCAAAAGAAGATAATTTAACCGCTTCACCTCTTACAAGTGAGTTGCAAATCTCATCCAAAACCAATTCGACTAAAGCTGCTGATTCAGTATGTGACAAGCCCACTCTTTTACAAACTACGCTCGCTAAATCTGCACGCGTTACTGTCTTACTTGTCATTATAACCACCTATTAAAATATTAAAAATTACAAAATGACTTATACGTTTTCTTGAAATATGGTCAAGTAGCCATAATTTACCAACGAATAAGAATTGCTCCCCATGTAAATCCACCTCCCATGGCTTCTAACATGATAAGATCTCCTTCTTTTATTTTTCCATCGCAAACAGCTGTTGTTAAAGCCAACGGAACTGATGCAGCAGACGTATTACCATGTTGATCAACGGTAATCACAACTTTATCTAGTGAAATTCCCAGCTTTTTAGCAGATGCTTCAATAATGCGCTTATTAGCCTGATGAGGTACAAACCAATCTAGTTGTGAAGAATCCATACCTGCAGCTGCAAAACAATCATCAACCACATCCGTTATCATACCAACAGCATATTTAAAAACTTCTCGTCCTTCCATACGCAAATAGCCTGTCGTTTGTGTTGTTGAAGGTCCACCATCAACATATAGCTTATCTATATAAGCACCATTAGAGCGCAATTTCGCAGACAATATACCACGCTCAAAAGCAATACCCCCCTCAGTTTCTAGTGCTTCCAAAATAACAGCACCAGCACCATCACCAAACAAAACACATGTCGTACGATCTTCCCAATCTAAAATTCGAGAAAATGTATCGGATCCAATAACTAAAATTCTTTTAGCCCCTCCACACCGTAAATAAGAATCTCCTGTTGTTAAAGCAAAAATAAAACCAGAGCAAACAGCTTGAATATCAAAAGCAAATCCATGGCTCATTCCCAAAGCATGCTGAATTTCAACAGCAGAAGCAGGAAAAGTACGATTCGGGGTGGACGTTGCTAAAATAATACAATCGATGTCTTTTATTGTTAAACCAGCATTTGTAAGTGCTGCTTGCGCAGCCTCAACTCCTAAAGAAACAGTTGTTTCATTTTCACTGGCAATATAACGTTGGCGTATTCCTGTACGCTGAACAATCCATGAATCTGACGTTTCAACAAACTTTGCAATCTCATCATTTGATAAACTTCTTTT
Organism: Bartonella sp. AP57NXGY; assembly: GCF_042195805.1. NCBI lineage: Bacteria > Pseudomonadati > Pseudomonadota > Alphaproteobacteria > Hyphomicrobiales > Bartonellaceae > Bartonella > Bartonella sp. AP57NXGY. The sequence goes on from NZ_JBHIOZ010000029.1 coordinate 8,895, forward strand.
CGGCAAAGCACTTCCTACACCACGTATAATTGACCGAATCATTCAGCTCTTACCTTTTCTTCAAATTTTTTATTTCTATTATAAGAGCTTATCATAAGGACTCTCCATTCATCACCGCTTCATCTTCTTGGTCAAAAAGTGTTGCTTTATTTTCATGAAATCGCCGTAAATCAGCCGTTATTTTTTGTAAAAGTCCATTATTAACCATTTTATAACCAACGCGGATAGCAGAAGCAAAACCATTAGCATTAGCACTGCCATGACTTTTTATAACAACACCATTCAAACCTAAAAGAACTCCTCCATTCACCCTATCAGGATCCATTTTATGTTTCAGTATACGAAAAGCACCCCGTGATAAAAAATAACCAAGAGATGTTAAAAAAGAACTGCGCATTGCAGAGTTTAAAATCTCTCCTATCTGTCGCGCGGTTCCTTCTGCGGTTTTTAAAGCAATATTACCAGAAAACCCCTCTGTCACAACAACATCGACTGTTCCTTTTCCAATGTCATTGCCCTCAACAAATCCTTTATATTCCAATCCTTCTAATTGCACTTCACGCAATATCATTCCTGCTTTTTTTATTTCATAAAGTCCTTTAACCTCTTCCACCCCCACATTTAAAAGCCCAACACTTGGTCTTTCAGTGTGATATAAAGCGCGAAACATACCTGCTCCCATAACCGCCAAATCAACCAACTGACTAGCAGAGGCACCAATTGTTGCTCCAATATCTAAAACAATACTCTCACTGCGCAGTGTTGGCCAGATACCCGCAATACCAGGACGTTCAGCCTCTGCAAGCATTTTCAAACAAAAATAAGACATGGCCATGAGTGCACCCGTATTACCAGCAGAAATGCAAGCATCAGCTTCACCATTTTTTACCGCTTCAATGGCGTACCACATTGATGATTTACCACGTCCATTACGAAGTGCTTGGCTTGGCTTTTCATCCATGCGTGTATAACTTTCTGTAGGGCAAAAGCGCGATACAGAATCCAAACAGGGATATTTTTTTAAAACCGGACGAACAGCCTCCTCTACTCCATAAAATAGAAAATAAATATTTGATAAATATTTTTGTACAATTGCTGCTCCTGCAATAGCTGCTTCTGGACCGTAATCACCGCCCATGACATCCACAGAAATTCTAATCACGCTTGCATATCCCACATCTTTTCATTTACATCTTTAAATACATATTATGATTTTTGGCTCCTGAATACTCACACAGCACATCTTGCGAAAATCGCTCCGCAGAAAATACCGTTTAGCATACAATAGATATTTTTTGTATGTTTCTACAATCACTTCCAATTTTTCAAAACAGAAAATGGAGAGAATTTTCGCTCTGCTTCTTCTAAATTTTCACCCATATTCATCTTTATCCCTTCTTTACGTGGATAATGATTAATAGACAACTCAAAAAACTCTTCCATGATTGCGCCAATATCAATTTTATCATCATAAAACACTTCAGGAGTATCAAGCCCCTCCACATCTAAAAACAATTCCCCTGTATCCTCTGATATTTGGGGCTTCATCAAATTTGAATCTTCAGGAACAAAAACAACCTCAATATTTTCACAAAGGATATTTTCTAATGGTTCTAATGTAACAACACATAACTGTAGTATACGCGCTTGCAACAGACCTTTTATACGCACTCCGCGTTTTTTCCACGGGAAAATATGGAATTTTCCCTCACAAGATTTTACTTCAATTAAATCATGGTTCTGGGCTAAATGTGTACATTCTTTTTTGTTTGCACAAAAATGAACCCTTATACCTTTAGCAGGTAGAGAACGTACAGATATTGGATAAGCCAAAGCAAATGTCATTTGAGGAACATTTTGAACATTCATTGACAACTCCCAAACATAAAAACGCGTAAAGCACTATGTTTTTATTTATCTCAAGTATTTATGCATTTTTTTCTTTTCTAAAGAAATTCTATATGGCATAATTTGCTTTATAACAGGGAAACTCAGTGTAAGCTACGGTAGATTAAGTTAAAATTAGAAAAAACTTGAGGTTGCCTTCTTGTCCTACATCTCAGTATAAAAAGGAGATACCATTGTTTCAAATGCCTCACATAATAGCCTTAATCAAACGTAAATTATTGATTGGTCTATCAATAGCAAGCATAGGAATGCTTGCTGGGTGTAGCCTTCTTGATTCTTCAGGTTCGAGCCAAATTTATAGAGAGGGCTATGTTCTTGATAAAAATGCTCTAAGTTCTATCTCTATTGGCTCAAGTCAAGAGCAAGTTCTTTTAACTTTAGGGACCCCTTCATTAAAAACAAAATATGATAATGAAGTTTTTTATTACATCTCACAGACACGTTATCGTGGGATGCAGTTTATGAAAACAAAGATTATTGATCGCAAAGTTTTAGCCATTTACTTCAATAAAAATAATCAGGTTGCAAAAGTTGCAAATTACGGATTACAAGACGGTCAAGTGTTTGATTTTATTACACAAACAACGCCAACTGTAACGAAAGAACATCCTTTCTTAATTCAAATTATAAAAGGCCCTGTGAATTTGCCACCCCATAACTAAATTATATAGTCTGCATACCGTTTCAATATTATAGGTCTGATAATATCAGATCTATAATAGGGATTTGTAGCTCTTAGAGGCGGACTTTTTTTGCCATACTGTCGAGAACTGCATTAACAAGTTTTGGCTCATCACCTTCAAAAAACGCCTTTGCTATGTCAACATATTCATTCATGACAACTGCAACGGGAACATCTTTACGGTTGATCAACTCCCATAAACCTGCTCGTAAAATTGCTCGCAATATAGAATCAAGACGTGAAAGAGACCACTCTGCAGAAAGCTGTTGATGAAGCAGCGGATCAAGCTGCTTTTGATCTTTTACAACACCCGTTATAATAGCCAAAAACCACTGAAAATCAGCTTCAAGATATTGATCTCCATCAATATCTTTTCCCAAACGATAAGCCTCATACTCAGCTGCCGTTTCCATCACCCCCGAACCCACGATATCCATTTGATAGAGTGCTTGAACTGCAGCGAGTCTTGCTGCTCCACGTTTATTGGCTGAACGCGGAAAATGTCTGCTTTTTATATCAGCCATATTTAACGATTATCTCCAAATCTCTTTTTTAGAGCGATCATACATAAAGCAGCTTCAGCCGCAAAACCACCTTTATTTTTATCATCTAGTTTTGCACGCACCCATGCTTGTTCTTCATTTTCAACAGTCAAAATACCATTTCCAATAGCCAAGTGCTGATGAACAGTTAAATCCATCAATGCACGACAAGAATCATTAGCAACAATTTCAAAGTGATATGTTTCACCCCGAATAACACAACCAAGAGCAACATAACCATCATACGATATCTTGTTTTGTTCAGCAAAAGCTATTGCACTTGGTATTTCTAATGCTCCAGGAACCGTTACAACATCATAACTTGCTTCAGCTTTTTGCAAAGTATTCACTGCACCTCTCAAAAGTGCATCAGAAATCCCCTCATAAAAACGTGCCTCAACAATCAATACGTGAGGCTTTTTACCTATCTCTTTCATCATAATGGAATTCCACAAAAAACGAATCAAAAAAATCAAAGTTATAAAGCATAAAATTCTGAAAACGATCAATAGAGTGTTGGCTTATTCATCTTCTCTTTTTAAAGTAAAAAGTTTTGCAGCATAACGAGCAAGTTGATCAATTTCCAAATTGACCCGATCTCCAATTTTAGCTTGTCCCCACGTTGTCATTTCAAGTGTATGGCGAATAATAAGAACATCAAAAACACAATCCTCAACACCATTAACAGTCAAAGATGTCCCATTAAGTGCAATAGATCCCTTATTAACAATGAAAGGCATAAATTGTCTTGAAACTTTTAAATAAAAGCGAATTGCATCCCCTTCATTTTTTTGATCAATGATTTCAGCCAAACCATCAATATGACCAGAAACTAAATGTCCTCCCATTTCATCACCCAATCGAAGCGAACGTTCCAAATTAACAAAAGTTCCTTTTATCCATTGTGCAAGATTCGTTAAACGTAATGTTTCTTCCCACGCCTCGACAACAAACCAATTGGAATCTTCTTGCTTTAATCCTCGCTCTACAATTGTCAGACAAATTCCTGAACAAGCAATTGACGCCCCAATTGCTAAGCTTTCTATAGCATAGCGGGTAGAAATCTTTAAACGCATCCCCTGCTTTAAAGGTTGAACATCTTCAACACAACCAATATCCGTTATAATTCCTGTGAACATAATGTCTTACGTCTCCACTTATAAAAACGGTCATTTCCAAACATTCTTGTCTCAATCTCATGAAACTGCGAGAGATAATTTCCAAAATGAGGGGCTTCAATACGATTTTTGCCTAAAACAATGGGGGTATGAAAACATATCAAATGATCAACACAACCAGCATTCAAAAATTTTTCCCCTGTCTTGACACCCCCTTCCAATAAAACACTATTAATCCCATGTTTATAAAGCATCTGTAAAAGAGCAAAGGGTTCTACACAACCATTGTTCATCTCGACCGAATAAACAGACACACCATATTGCTCCAATGCATTTTTTTTGCTTTTCTTTGAAATATCCACATCACAAATAACCCATGTAGGAATTTTTATGGCTGTTTGGACAACTTTTGCATCAAGGGGGATAGATAAATCTGCATCCAAAATAATACGAATTGGTGAGCGCATCTCCATCCCTGGCAAGCGGCAATTGAGTTGTGGATCATCTGCTAATATAGTACCAATACCAACGAGGATAGCATTATTTTGAGCACGTAGAATATGCGTATGGGCATGAGAAAGTGTTCCACTAATTTTTACGCTGCCCTTCTCTCTTTTTCCAACACCATTATCGGCAGAAATTGCCATTTTAAAAGTGACCGCACAGCGTTGTATCTTCCTTATGCACCAATGCGTCCATAAGGATTCAAAAGCCTCTTCAGCTAAAATGCCCTCAACCACTTCAATACCCGCCGCTCGCAAAAGAGCAATACCATGACCATCAACACGCTTGTCACAATCAGTCAGCGCAATAACAACTCGAGAAACACCTGAATCAATAAGCGCATTCACACACGGCGAAGTTTTTCCATAATGCGCACAAGGTTCTAAAGTAACATAAGCAGTCGCTCCTTGAGCCAAAGAACCTGCCATGTGTAAAGCTTGCACTTCCGCATGAGGACTCCCATGAATAGCTGTTACGCCATAGCCAACAATAAAAGCCCCCACAGCACCATTATCGTTTCGCACAATTAACGTACCAACGGAAGGATTCTCACCTGTAAGACCGACATGACGTTCTGCTAAACGAATAGCTGCAGCCATAAACCGTTCATCTTGCACTTTTTTATTCATCAAAACGAGATTCTGTATCCGCGATACCCTTTGACAATTCATCTATAACATCGTGAAAATCGCTTGCATTACGAAAATCTCGATACACAGAAGCAAAACGAATATAAGCAATATCATCAATTCTTTTCAATGCTTCCATCACAAGATGCCCAATTTTTTCTGAAGAAATCTCTGGTTCTCCCAAACTTTCAAGCTGGCGTACAATGCCAGAAATTGCTCGTTCAATATGATCAGGATCAATATTGCGCTTACGTACAGCCACATCAACTGATCGCATTAACTTATCACGATCGAAGGGTTCACATCGTCCACTTTTTTTAGCAACCAAGAGCTCACGCAACTGAACACGTTCAAAAGTTGTAAAACGACCACCACAAACGGAACACACACGGCGGCGGCGAATCACTGCCCCCTCTTCTGCTGGACGAGAGTCTTTGACCTGTGTATCCTCATATTGGCAGTAAGGACAGCGCATCCTTTGTATCCTTAACGAGTGCTAAGATAAGAGTAAAGAGGAAATTGATTCGTTATATCTTTTACCTTTTTCTCAACAGCCATTTCAACGGCATGATTATCTTCATCACTTTTTGCACTCCGAAGACCATCAAGAACTTCTGAAATCAGATGACCAACTTGAATAAACTCTTTTTCTAAAAAACCACGCGTCGTGGCAGCAGGTGATCCCAAACGAATTCCCGATGTTATAGATGGCGTTTCAGAATCAAAAGGAATGCCATTTTTATTGCAGGTAATATGAGCGCGTCCCAAAGCCAATTCAGCACGTTTACCTGTTAGATTTTTAGAACGTAAATCAACCAACAACAAATGATTATCTGTACCACCAGAAACAATATTAAAACCATTACCCTGTAATGTTTTTGCTAAAGTTTTCGCATTAGCGACAACATTGGCACTGTAACTCTTGAAAGAGGGACGCAAAGCCTCCTCAAACGCAACAGCCTTTGCGGCAATCACATGCATTAAAGGACCACCTTGAAGACCAGGAAAAATTGCAGAATTAATTTTTCTGGATAAAGCCTCATCATTTGTCAATATTAAACCACCCCGAGGACCTCGAAGCGATTTATGTGTTGTTGTTGTTACAATATGCGCATGTGGAACAGGTGAAGGATGCACGCCACCAGCAACAAGACCAGCAATATGAGACATATCAACGAGTAAATGAGCACCGATTTCATCTGCAATTTCACGGAATCTTTCCCAATCCCATAGCCGTGGATAAGATGAGCCCCCTGCTATAATAAGTTTTGGCTTACGTTCTTTTGCAAGCTGCTCAACCTCATCCATATCAATAATCTGATCTTCTTGACGCACACCATAGGAAACAACATCAAACCATTTTCCTGACATATTAACAGGTGAACCATGCGTAAGGTGACCTCCAGCATTTAAATCCAACCCCATAAATGTGTCACCAGGCTGAAGTAAAGCTAAAAAGACAGCTTGATTCATTTGGCTACCAGAATTAGGCTGTACATTCGCAAACGCAGCACCGAAAAGCAGTTTTGCCCTTTCAATAGCTAAATCTTCAACGACATCAACAAATTGACACCCACCATAGTAGCGCTTTCTTGGATAACCTTCTGCATACTTATTGGTTAAAACAGACCCCTGCGCTTCAAGGACCGCTCTTGAAACAATATTCTCTGAAGCAATAAGCTCAATTTCATGTTGTTGACGCTCAAACTCCCCTCTAATTGCGTCAAAAATTGCACCATCAACAGTTTGTAAATTATCATTAAAAAAGCGCTTTTGTGCGTCATTTTCTTGCTGAGTCATAAAACACATTCCTAACATAAAAAAATAAAGTCAAGGAACGATAACACAGCAAACCATGCAAACCAAACATTTTAAACTACTTACACTCAAAAATAATGAGGCAAATATTTATCTTATTCTTTGTTATAAAAACAGCGAAAAACTTTCCTCTCGAGAATAGTAAAAAATGAGATTACATTTCTTTTTTTACACTCTTATTTGTTTACACCTTTTACAAAAAATATCTATAATCTAAAGAAATTCAATAATTTAATGATTAAAAATAATTTATAATGTGAAAAGCTGAATATAATAGGCAAAGTTAATACGAAGGCAAATAAAAATGCTAACCAAAGTTTTTATTGATGGTGAACATGGCACAACCGGACTACAAATACAAAAACGCTTAGAAAGGCGTACAGATTTAAAACTACTCTCTCTTGCTCATAAAGATCGCCATAATGTTCATCTGCGACAAGACTATCTTAATCAAGCCGATATTGCTATTTTGTGTCTTCCAGATGATGCTGCACGCGAAACGGTTCATTGGCTTCAAAAAAATAAAAACATTAGGATTATTGATAGCTCGACAGCCCACCGTGTTGCACCAGACTGGGTTTACGGTTTTCCTGAAATGACAGCAGGACAAAGAAAGCGCATCCAAGCAGCACATTATATAACCAATCCCGGATGCTATCCTACCGGTGCCATTAGTTTGATTCGCCCACTCCGTGAAGCAGGACTGCTAGACGCCGATTATCCCATCTCGATTAATGCAATCTCCGGCTATACCGGTGGTGGAAAACAGTTGATTTTACAAATGGAAAATCAATCTCAACAAAATATTCAGGACAATTATTTTATCTATGGTCTTAATCTTGAACACAAACATGTGCCAGAAATTAAAATCTATGGACAAATCAATCAACCCCCAGTTTTTATACCAAGTGTGGGTCGTTTTCCCCAAGGAATGATTGTGAATCTTCCTCTGCATCGCCATTTATTCACAAAATCAGCAAACTGTTCTGATTTGCGCGAAATTCTCGCAAACCATTACGATGGACAAAATACCATTTTAGTTGCATCACAAGAAGAAACTGCTTCACTTCAAAGACTTAATCCAGAGTGTTTAGCCAATAAAGATGGTATGAAACTGTTCGTATTTGGAAATGATCGTGAAGGTATTTTTAATCTCAGCGCCATATTCGATAATTTAGGAAAAGGCGCATCAGCTGCAGCTATCCAAAACCTCGATTTAATGCTTTCAAGCGACTAAACCTCCCTACCCACAAACTTTTATTCAACAACGCGATAAGCCCCTTTTGTTGCTCGCCAATGTGCAACAACAAAACACAACACGACTAATGCCATACTTTGATGAATGAGCCCCAAACTTATCGGAACCTCATGTAACAGTGTTAAGATACCCAAGACTGCTTGGATAATAATCATAACACAGATAAGAAATGCACGACGAGAATGAGTTGAATGTGGAGCATTTTTTTGTACATAGAAAGCATGAATAGCCGAGGCAATCAATAAAAAATAAGCAAAAAACCGATGAATAAATTGAACCATTAAGGAATTTTCGAATAAATT
>NZ_JBHIOZ010000030.1:0-15125 GCF_042195805.1 Bartonella sp. AP57NXGY
TGGTTTTCCGCCAAAGAAAGCGCAAGAGGTTGTAGATAATTGTTGCGCAAGACAAGTTGCTCGACTTGAGGCGTCATTTTTTTCAAGAGCTTATTGCGTTCTTCGCGGGTTAACGTTTTGGCACGTAGTGCTGATGCAAGAACAATTTTGAGATTGACCTCAATATCAGAACAATTCACACCAGCAGAATTGTCAATGGCATCCGTGTTGCATCGACCACCATTTAAGACATATTCAATCCGTCCACGTTGTGTAACACCAAGATTAGCTCCTTCACCAATAATTTTTGCACGCACTTGTTCTCCGGTAATGCGTATTGCATCATTTGCTCGATCACCTACTTGGGCATCGTTTTCTGTTGCAGCACGGATATAAGTACCAATGCCACCGAACCATAAAAGATCAACAGGGGCTTTGAGAAGAGCAGAGATAATTTCAAAGGGTGTTCCTGTTTGTTTTTCGAAACCAATGGCTTGTGCTGCTTCAGGTGAGAGAGTAATGGTTTTTTCTTTTCGTGAGAAGATGCCACCGCCCTTTGATAATTTGGTTTTATCGTAATCCTGCCAGCTTGAGCGAGGTAGTCTGAAGAGACGCGTACGCTCTACATAGCTTTCGTCTATGTTCGGATCTGGATCAATAAAGATATCGCGGTGATCAAAAGCGGCAATCAATTTTGTTTGTTTGGAAAGCAGCATTCCATTGCCAAAGACATCACCAGACATATCGCCAACACCGACACAGGTGAAGGGCGTTGTTTGAATATCGTGATTAAATGATTCTCTAAAATGTCTTTTGATGGCTTCCCATGCACCTTTAGCTGTAATACCAATGTCTTTGTGGTCGTAACCTGCTGAACCTCCAGAGGCAAAAGCATCATCAAGCCAAAAGTGGTTTGCTTGGCTGATGGCGTTGGCTGTATCAGAAAAAGTTGCTGTTCCTTTGTCCGCCGCAACAACAAAATAGGGGTCAGGGTCATCATGACAGATGACATTGTGGGGAGAACTTATTTTGCCGTTAATCAGATTGTCTGTAATGGAGAGCAAAGCTGTTATAAAGTCTGTATAAGCTTGTCGTGCTGCTTCTATGATGACAGCACGGTCATTTGTTTGGGGAAGCCGATGGGGATAGAATCCACCTTTTGCACCTGCAGGAACGATAACCGCATTTTTAACTTGTTGGGCTTTGACTAAGCTAAGCACTTCGGTGCGGTAATCTAATGCACGGTCAGACCAACGAATGCCGCCACGAGCGATAAGTCCAAAACGCAAATGGACCCCTTCAACTTCTGGTCCATAAACAAAAATTTCTCGGTAAGGGCGCGGTTCAGGCAAACCTTCAATCTGGCGTGGATTTAATTTGGTGGCTAAAATACGCCGTGGACTTCCATCAGGAAGAGGCGTAAAGGCATTCGTTCGTAAACTCGCCTCGATAAGGTTACAATAACGGCGTAAAATGAGATCATCATCTAAACCAGAGACTTTCCGTAATTTTTCTTCAATGCGCTTTTGAATAACTTGTTGGTTTTTTTCCCGTTCTTTTTCTGTATGGCTTTGATGAAATTTTAAATGAAATAAAGCATAAAGATCTTGGGTAATGTCAGGATATGCATTTAAAGTTTGGGCAACGCGATCTTGCGAATAAGGAATTCCAGCTTGTTGGAGATAGCGCCCATAATGGCGCAAAATAACAATTTCATGCCAATCAAGCTCAGCTGTTTGGGTGAGAGCATTAAAGCCGTCATTATCAGCATTTTGTGCCCAAATGGCTTCAAAGGTTTCGGCGTGTTTTTGCCCGTCTTTTTCAAAATCGATACAGCGCTGGAAAGTACTTTCCAGCTGCATATCATGAAGATACACAGAGCGCCCATTGCCATCTGGTAATTCAAGGGTTTGTTCAGCAATAACGCGAAACCCCATATTTTCAAGGAGTGGTACACGTTTGGAAAGGGCAAGAGCTTCGTGGCGGTGAAAAAGCCGAAGAGAAATGTACTGTTTTTCTTTGTTTTGTGCGTGATAAAAGATCACGAAAAGCGGCTTTTCATCATGAAGACTTAGAATATGTCCGGCATCGTTAATAGCGTCTTCAGCTGAAAATAAATCACGATAGCTGTTGGGGAATTCGCTGGCTAGACGTGTTTGTTGCTCTGTTATTTTCTGGGTAAGAGCGATGGCTTGAACCCTGTCTTCCCAACTTCGTGCAATCGAACGTACATGTTGTTCAAGTGTGAAGCGCTCATGAAGGGGAACAGTTTCGTTTCCTTTGCGATGGATGATATAATAGACACGTATAAGGGGGCTTTCCAAAAATAGCGGATAAGATTCAAAAAAGTCACCTTTATAAAGCTCAACAAAATGTTCGCCAACTTTTTCACGCAGGCTGCTGCTATATTGGTCACGCGGTACGTAGACAAGGATAGAAACAAAGCGTCCAAAAGAATCAGTGTGGGCAAGAACTCGTAAACGTGGGCGCTCATCTAATTGTAGAATAAGCTTAGTGTTTTCTGTCAATGTATCAACATCAGAGCGAAACATTTCATCTCTTGGATAGGTTTCTAAAGCACTGATGAGTGCTTTACCTGAATAATCGGCGTGATTGTGTCCAAGACGTTGAATAATAGTTCGGGCTTTTTCTTTTAAGAAAGGAATTTGCAAAATAGAACGTGTATAAGCTGAGGAGGTAAAAAGCCCTACAATGCGTAATTCTCCACAGAGTTGGTTTTCTTTATCAAAGATTTTAAGACCAATATAATCGAGCCAAACAGAACGGTGAATTTTGGAGCGGCTGTTCGCTTTTGTCACGATAAACAGATTATCGCTTTCCATGAAGGATAAAACTTCTTGAGGAGGTTCTTTCATGCTTTTATCGTCAACAATATGAATAGAAGCATCCGTGAGTATACCAAGCTCAATATTACTCGCTGTAAAGGATTTTAGGGGTTTTTGGTCTTTGATGAAGTTGTAAGTGCGCATACCAAGGAAAATGAAATTATCATCCATTAGCCAGTGAAGAAATTCAATAGCTTTTTCGCCTTCTTGTTTGTAGTGTGGGGGAAGACTTATTTGGTAGGCATGAATCTGCTTTTCAACTTCTTCAAGCATAGGTTTCCAGTCTTGTACAGCAGCATTAACCTGTTCAAGAACTAAGGTGAGTTCATTTTCAAGTTTTTGTATTTGCTGTTTGTTTAATGACTCGATGTGAATTTGCATCAGACTGATGCGTTTTCCAGAAGCACAATCAATAATGGGGTGTGCAATCAAATAGATATGGTTTTTGTGTTGATTAAAAACATTTAAAATAGAATCGAGAAGGAAGGGTTTGTTATCATTGACAAGCGTGATAACGGTTATAGGTCTGTTACTACGGGTTAAATTTTGCTCAAAGCAGATGGTATTTTTTCCCGTCTGATGGAGATTAAAAGCTTTTACCGCGATGGCTGTGGCTTTTTGAAGTTCTTCATTTTCGTAATAAGCAATATCTTCTTTATCGGTTTGGGCAAAAAGGATTTGTTCTATTTTATCTTGGGTGTTTTTTGTCTCTGTTTTTTTTTGTTGCAACACATTCACTCTCCCTTTTTGCTCTTAAGGGGTCTTTATTAAAAGCAGACCATTATATTTTTTATATACTGTAACACCTTCTTTCTAAAGAAAATAGCTCTTTATTTGGAAAGAATGAGTTTGTTTTTGCTATTTTTTAGTAATATTTTGTACTTTAAAGAAATATTTTGCTTCAAGGAAAGGGCACTTTTAGTATTTTTGTATGTTAATAGTTTGTTTTTTTAAATATACAAAATAAAAGTAAAAAAATAAGCAAAAGTAAAGAGAGAATGGCGCATTTACCAGAAAGACTTTTAAGTGGTTACCAAAACTTTATAAACAATCATTTTTTATATAAAATAGCAGATTATCAGCAATTGGCGATTGAGGGGCAGAAACCTGAAGTTTTGGTCATTGCTTGTTGTGATTCGCGTGCAGTACCAGAAATGATTTTTGATGCTAAGCCAGGGGAAATTTTCACCCTGCGCAACGTGGCCAATGTGGTTCCTCCTTTTTCTCCTGATGACCAATATCACGCAACATCAGCAGCTCTTGAATATGCTGTGCAATTGCTTGAGGTGAGACATATTGTCGTTTTTGGTCATGCCCATTGTGGAGGCATTCGTACTGCTCTTAATGAGACATATAAATCTTTATTATCAAATGATTTTATCGGTCAATGGATAAGTCTCTTAGCACCAGCAGCAGAAATCGTTTTGAATAATAAGTCGTTGTCTTGGCCAGAAAAACAGACGGCATTAGAGCAGCTTTCTATTCGCCATTCGTTGAGAAATTTAGAGACGTTTCCGTGGATAAAGCTTCGCAAAGATCAAGGTTTTTTGACATTGCATGGGGTTTGGTTTGATATCTCTAGCGGAAAATTATGGAGCATGGAACAGGAAACAGGTTGTTTTATGCGTGTTGAAGTTGAAAGTTTTGAAGTATAGTATTTGTTGTTTTTATTTCTTCGTATAAAAAGATATTTTATGATAAAACTTGACAAAGCTGGGGTTTTATTGTTTGAAGGAGCAAGCTTTCAGTGACAAAATTAACTTGGAGCCACCGACTGAGACCCCAGTTTAAGGGTATAAAGAGATCTCAGAGGTCAACATCCGACGGCGCGATGCGTTCTCGGATGCTATTTTGGTTTGTTTGTTATGCAACAATGAGGTAAATGATGTTTGAATCCTTGCAAGAGCGACTTGGTTCTATCCTGTCTCATTTGACGGGACGTGGCGCTTTATCGGATCAGGATGTTGTAGAGGCGCTGCGTGAAATTCGTCGCGCTTTATTGGAAGCTGATGTTGCTCTTGATGTTGTGCGCTCTTTTACCGATAGAGTTCGGGAAAAAGCTGTTGGGGCCGAAATCGTTAAATCAATTAAACCAGGCCAAATGGTGGTTAAAATTGTTCATGATGAATTGGTTCATATTCTTGGAAATGAAAGCGTTCTGAGTGATTTAAATGCACCAGCTCCAGTTGTTATCATGATGACTGGTTTGCAAGGTTCTGGAAAAACAACTACAACAGCAAAGCTTGCAAAACGTTTTACTGATAAGCACAATAAAAAAGTTCTCATGGCGTCATTAGATACACGCCGTCCCGCTGCACAGGAGCAATTGCGCCAATTGGGAGAACAGGCAAAACTTGCAAGCTTGCCTATTATTGCGGGTCAGCTGCCTGTTGATATTGCATCACGTGCCGTACAGGCTGCTAAATTGGGTGGTTATGACGTGCTTCTTCTTGACACAGCAGGACGTAATCATATTGATGAAGCTTTGATGCTCGAATTGGCTGAAATTAAAGCATGTTCCCTTCCTCATGAGATTATGTTGGTGGCTGATAGTTTGACGGGGCAAGATGCCGTTCATCTTGCTCGTTCTTTTGATGAGCGTGTAGGGATTACGGGGATTATTTTAACACGGATGGATAGTGATGGGCGTGGTGGCGCTGCTCTTTCTATGCGTGCTGTTACAGGTAAACCAATTAAAGCAATTGGAACTGGTGAAAAAATAGATGCTTTAGAAGAATTTCATCCCAGTCGTATTGCTGATCGTATTCTCGGAATGGGGGATATTGTTTCTTTGGTTGAAAAAGCTGCTGAAACAATGGATCACGAGAAAGCTGCTGCTTTTGCAAAAAAAATGCAAGCTGGAAAATTTGATCTGAATGATCTTGCAGAACAGTTGCAGAAAATGAAAAAACTGGGTGGAATGGGCGGTATTATGGGCATGTTGCCAGGAATGGGGAAGGTCAAAGAGCAGATTGCGGCTGCGGGGTTTGATGATCGTTTGTTTGATCGTCAATTGGCCATTATTTCATCTATGACACCCAAAGAGCGGGCGAATCCAGAGCTTTTAAAACATAGCCGCAAACAACGAATTGCTAAGGGGTCTGGTACGACAGCGGCTGATATTAATAAACTTTTGAAGATGTATCGCCAAATGGCTGATATGATGAAAGCCATGGGTGGTAAAGGAAAAAGTGGTTTTATGGGAAAAATGTTGGGAGGCCTTGGTTCCAAAATGGGTTTGGGTGGTATGGGAAACTTGGGAGGGGATTCTCCAGCTATGCCGGATTTGTCGGGATTGGATCCAAAGCAATTCTCAATGCTTCAAAAGCAAATTGAAAATGGTAATGGAGGGAAGCTCTTGCCCGGACTTCCTAAGCGTGGACCTACATTTCCTGGTCTTTCCAATGGCATTGTCGATGGGGGAAATTTTCCTCAGCATCCTAAGAAAAAATAAGATGTAAAGAGGGAAAGGAATATAATGCAGGAAACAGTATTAAACGAATTGGCACATTTACGAGCATCCATTGATAATTTTGATGCAACCTTGATTCATATCTTAGCAGAGCGGTTTCGTTGTACGAAAGCTGTTGGGCGCTTAAAAGCGCATTATGATTTGCCTAAAGTAGATCCTCTGCGTGAGCAATATCAGGTAGCGCGTTTGCGGCAATTGGCTATGGATAGTGATCTTGATCCTGATTTTGCTGAAAGATTTTTAAAATTTATTATTAAAGAAGTTGTGAGTCATCATGAAGTTATTGCTGAAGAGCAAAAAATAAAAAAAGTCAATTTAAACGAAAGCCAGAGCTGACAATAGGAGATAAAATATGGCATTGAAAATTCGTTTGTCCCGTGGAGGTTCAAAAAAACGTCCTTACTATCATATCGTCGTTGCAGATGTTCGTAGTCCGCGCGATGGGCGGTTTCTTGAACGTGTTGGTGCATGGGATCCAATGTTGCCTAAAGATGGACCGAGGGTGAAACTTAATGAAGAACGTATCCAATATTGGCTTGGGCAAGGGGCTCAACCAACAGATCGCGTTTTACGGTTTTTAGATGCAGCTGGCTTGAAAAAGCGTCCAACTCGTAATAATCCACATAAAGGTGAACCGGGTAAAAAAGCACAAGAACGTATAGCAGCAGCAAAGCAAG
The DNA here is from genome assembly GCF_042195805.1 of Bartonella sp. AP57NXGY. NCBI lineage: Bacteria > Pseudomonadati > Pseudomonadota > Alphaproteobacteria > Hyphomicrobiales > Bartonellaceae > Bartonella > Bartonella sp. AP57NXGY. The sequence continues at coordinate 6,975 of NZ_JBHIOZ010000030.1, forward strand.
CAGCAGAAGAAGCAGCGGCAGCGGCTGAAGCAGAATCTGCTTCAGCATAAGAAGCATGGTTGTTTAATCAATGTGTTTTAAAAGCTTTAGAAAAATAAATATTATCCGTTTTTGTCTATCAAAAACGGATTTTCATTAAAAAGCTGCTTGTTTAAATTGCGCCGTTTTTTTTTAAATCAATGGTTTTAAAAATCAATGGCGCGGCCTTTAATTTCCCAGTCTCCATAGCGGGAAGGGTCTTTGCCGCCGCGTCCGCCGTTTTCTAAAGGTTGTTCCTTTTTTGCTGCGCGTTTTCGTCTTTCTTCAGCTTCTTTAAGGGCGCGTTGTGCTGCGGGAGAAAGAGATTGCTGTTTAACGACAGTTGCATTTTTTTTGCTTGTTTTCTCATCTTTTTTATTCATTTTACACCTATTCCATTGAAGAAGCAGAAAGAAAACACCATCATATAGTATTGATTGACTTTTATCATGGAGTTTTTTGAGTAATGAATATAATGCGTACAGCTATGCTTTTGGCTTTTTTAACTGCTCTCTTTATGGGAGTTGGTTATCTTGTTGGAGGGGGCGGTGGCATGGTCATTGCTCTTTTGATGGCAAGTGGTTTAAACTTTTTTTCTTATTGGAATTCAGATAAAATCGTTTTACGCATGTACGGGGCGCGTGAAGTTGATCAGCATTCAGCACCAGTTTATTATAAGATTGTAAGCGATTTAGCTAAAAAAGCTTCTCTTCCTCAACCAAAAATTTATGTTATTGAGAATGCACAGCCAAATGCTTTTGCAACGGGACGTAATCCGCAAAATGCAGCTGTTGCTGCAAGTACTGGGTTGTTAGAGCGGTTAAGCGCTGAGGAAATTGCCGGCGTTATGGCGCATGAGCTCGCACATATTGAGCATCGCGATACGTTAACAATGACTCTAACCGCAACGATTGCAGGGGCAATTTCAATGCTTGGTAATTTTGCTTTCTTTATGGGAGGACAGCGTAACTCTTCAGAAGATTCTCATGGCGCTGGGGCAATTGGAGGATTTATTGCATTGCTCGTGGCGCCTTTTGCAGCGATGCTGGTGCAAATGGCGATTAGCCGTACACGGGAATATGCTGCGGATCGGAGAGGGGCTGAAATATGTGGTAATCCTTTATGGTTGGCTTCGGCATTGCGTAAGATTGCTGATGGGGGACGTGGGGTATATAATGAAGAAGCAGAGCATAATCCAGCAACCGCGCATCTGTTTATTATTAATCCTTTGAGCGGTGAGGGAGCGGATAGTCTTTTTTCGACACATCCAGCAACTGCAAATCGTATCGCTGCTCTTTATCGGCAAGCAGAAGAGATGAAAGGGGCTCTTGCCAAAAGTGTGGGATGGAATAAAGAAGACGCTATACATGAAAAAAGCAGCGGGATGAACTATGGAGATTTTCATAGTGGTCAGGCTCATGCATTAGGTGAGCAAGAAAACAGTTCTTTTCAGCGTGTTACAAAACGTCCTTCTTGGCTTCGTTATGAAAATTCAAAAAGATCTCGTTCATAGAATTATTGAGAGAGCTCTTGAGAAAACTGTGATATAAAGGTGGTGTTTTGAAACACAAAAAAGCGGGGCATGTGTCTGAAAAAAATGTTCCAGGATTAGCTGTTCGACAGGTGTGTGTGCGTCTTTTGGGGGCGGTAGTTGATAAGTACACGCCTCTGTCTGGTTTGACGGATAATGAACACGGACATCCACAATATTTGAAGCTTTCACAACGAGATCGTTTGTTATGTCGGGCTATTTTAACAGCTTCATTGCGTCATCGAGGGCAGATTATGGCGGCTCTCTCACGCTTTTTGGCGCGTCCTTTGCCTTCACAAGCACTTTCACTTCAGCATCTTTTGCATATCAGTGTTGCACAAATTCTTTATCTTGATATTCCCGATCATGCGGCTATTGATTTAGCTGTGCGTGTGGCGAAACTTGATCCTCGAATGCGCCGTTTTTCAGGGGTGGTGAATGCTCTTTTGCGCAATGTTGCACGTGAGGCAGAGCCTTTACGCCAACAAGTTCCTACCATTGAAGGTGTGCCAGCGTGGTTTGGACAGCTTTTAATATCAGCTTATGGAACAGAAAAGGTACATCAGATTATCGCAATTCAAAGTGTGGAACCTCCTTTCGATTTGACAGTGAAATCTGATAGTGGTGGATGGGCTGAAAGGCTTGGCGGTGTGGTATTGCCCAATGGTTCTGTTCGATTGAAGCGTCTGGAGTGTTCTGTTTCTGATTTACCAGGCTATCGTGAAGGGTCTTGGTGGGTCCAAGATTTTGCAGCAGCTTTGCCTGCTTGTTTACTTGGGAGTATTGAGGGTAAACGCGTTGCTGATCTTTGTGCGAGCCCTGGAGGAAAAACAGCACAATTGGCTTTGCAAGGGGCTGAGGTGACTGCAATTGAGCTTTCTGCTAACCGCATAAAGCGTTTAAAAGAAAATATGGAACGGCTTCATTTTTCAGTTCATATTTGGCAGGGCGATGTGAAAAATTTCCATTCAACACAGCTTTTTGATGCGGTTCTTCTTGATGCTCCTTGTTCTTCTACAGGAACAATCCGTCGTCATCCAGATATTTTATGGACGAAATCGAGGGAAGATATCGTCAAGTTAGCGGCGTTGCAATATGATTTGCTTGTCGCAGCAATTTCTTTGGTGAAGGAGGGGGGGCGGATTGTTTTTTCCAATTGTTCATTGGCAAGAGAAGAAGGTGAAGATCTTATTGAGAAAATTTTATCGATACGCAATGACATTGTTTTAGACCCTATTTATCCAGAGGAAATGGGAGCACTGGAACATTTGCTTTGTGGGGGGATGTTACGGACAACGCCTGCGGATTTTTGTCATAAAAATTTTGATGCTGAGAAAACCGTATTTTTAGGAATGGATGGTTTTTTCGCTGCGCGCTTACGAAAAATTGCTTAATTAACGCTTCATTTACAAAAATGGTCGAAATTGTATTTGATTCAGCATAAATGGAGATGAAATTTTGGCGGTTGCGGTAAAAGCTCCTCAGGTAAAAGTGGCAGCCTGTATCGATACGATACAGAATGTTATGCGGCGTTTATGGGTTGGACCATTGTTTCGTTGGCGATTTTCAGGGTTTCGTCCTCATAAAATTTTAGCGCATCCCATGGATTTGCATGTAGCTGATCCGATGATGGCGCATGAATTTTATCATGGTCGTTTTGCTTTTGCTGGTCACATTGTTCATTCTGGTGCTGTTTCGCCGTTTTCATTGGTTCCACCAACGCTAGAATGGGAAGCGGCTCTACATGATTTTCATTGGTTGCGCCATATGGAGGCAGCAGGAAGTGATTTAGCTTCTGCACATGCACGCTCTCTTTTAGAAGACTGGTTTGACCATGCTGGTAAGAAGGTAAAAGGGCTTGCTTGGAGTGATCCTGTTGTGGCGCGGCGCTTGATTTCATGGATTTGTCATTCGAAAATGTTGTTAGAAGGGGCAAGTGAACGGTTTGAAAAACGCTTTTTACGTGCACTTGGTTTGCAATTTCGTTATTTGCGCGTAACAGTTTGTAGTATGGAGCACAATGATCAACGTTTACAAGCAGCAGTGGCTTTGACATTCGCATCTCTTGCTTTGCCTGTTTCAGCGGCAGTGAAAAAAAAGGTACAAACCACACTTATAGAGGAGCTTTCCCGTCAAATCCTAGTTGATGGTGGGCATATTTCCCGTAGTCCTGTTATTTTGCTGAATTTGTTATCGGATTTATTGTCGTTACGGCATCTTTTTATGCGTAGCAATGAAACAGCACCCCGTATTTTGATTGATTCTGTTGAGCGTATGTTGCCAGCTTTACGATTCTTTATCCATGAGGATCAAACGTTGGCCCATTTTAATGGGGTTGGTCCCCTTGTATCGGAACGGTTATCATCACTTTTGGAGCTTGATGAAACAGGAGGACATCCTTTTAGTTATGCCCGTTATTCAGGATTTCAGCGCTTAAAAGCCAATCAAACAACAGTGCTTGCAGATACAGGAAAGTTTCCACCTCGCTCTGTAGCACAGCAGGCTTGTTCGGGGTGTTTGTCTTTTGAAATGTCTTCACAAGGGCACCGTTTTATTATCAATGCCGGTGTTAATCCTGATGGGCGGGAAGAGTATCGACATTTAGGGCGTGTTACTGCAGCACATTCAACAGCTACGCTTAATGATTGTTCAGTGGGTGCTTTTTATCATAAAAACAAAAATGGCGCGCCATTTTTGTTTGATGGACCAACAGACGTTCAAGTGTGCCGTATAGAGGATTCAGAGAAGACGGGTTTTATTGCGAGTCATAATGGTTATATGCGACCCTTTAATCTTATTCATGAGCGTGGTCTTATTTTGGCGACAAATGGAGATACGATTGAAGGTTTTGATCGCTTTTTTATGCCAAATAAAGGGGGAAAGAGACACAAGAGTGTGCAAAATGAACAAAATCATGTTGCTGTTCGGTTTCATCTTCATCCACAAGTTGAAGTTAACTATGATGGCAAACGTGTGTGTTTAGCCGTAAAGAATGAGAACGTGAAGAGTGAACAAATATGGTATTTTATATCGCCTGACGCAGATATTTGTCTTGAAGATTCGATTGATTTTGCAGAATTAACAGGTCCACAACGGACACAACAGATTGTTTTATATTTTCGTCCTGCATTTCAGGAAAAAGTTCGTTGGCGTTTTATCCGTAAAGCGTTTGATAAAAAATTAGAACATTGTTCCAACCCATAGTATATTGCGTTTTATCTTGCGTGTCGCAAAACATCATCGTTTATTGTGGTAATATTCTCAAAATTTGAAGATCATATCAATTTTATACACGAAGCATTTTTTGGGAGTATGGGTTGGATGTTTTTAGGCAAGGTTTGCTCATAGAATCTCATGAGGTGATGCTAAAGGAATTGGCTTCAGAAAAAAAGGTTTTTGAAAGACCATTGTTGACAGATGAGTACTAGTTAAGGATTTTGATCCTTTAAAGATATAGAGAGAAAATTAAGCCGTTGCTTATCTTCGATAAATTTTTAAGTGTGCTGTTGGGATCAATATTTCTCTCTGAGAGAGTTGCATTAATAGGATTACGTTCTTCACGAAAAACAGAGCGCTATTGTATTGTATATTCACGAACTTATTTTAAAGAAAAATTCCTTAACGCTTCCAAGCTATTTTGCGACGATGCCCGTGATGGGTATAACGGTAAATCCATTAAGCCCCCCCCATCTTTATGCTTATGAAGGAGCAGTTCGGCACTATCACACTATTGATCAGTGCCCAATGTTTGTAACAAGCTCTTGGCACTAGAGATAGTTCATAAGAGGCATTTTTAGCCTTTTCTTAATAGCTTTTATCCATACAGCTCTCCCCGCGCTTGTAACGTGCAGGCGAATGGTTTTGGTTGATTCAACATACACAGATTTGAAATGGAAGAATTTTACGGTATTCGGGGTTCTAATTTAATATGAATAACGCTAAATTATTATTACAAATCAAATGTTGTACATCACAGAAGCATTGAAAATTCGAGAAACAATACATAACAATGGCCGAGAAAAATAACTCTTCTGCTCTTTGTTATTATACTAAAAATGAAGTTATAATAACAAACCACAAAATGCGCGCTTTTTTATAGCAAAGCATTCTCTCAAATATCTTAAACAATTTTCATAAAGATTTACGCGAATAACGTCGTGCAATTGAATCAATATCACCTCGACAAATTCCAAGATCACTAAGTTCATATGTTGAAAGACGACTTAACGCATTAACGGTTCGACGATAACGGCGCCAATTACTATAAAAACGTAGAATATTCATATCCCCTACTCAAACTTTTCATTACACTCTTTAGTTTAAGAATAGAGTATATTACTAAAAAGAGTTGTGTTATAATATCATAGCAGGTATGCATCTACATACAAGATAATGTCCCTTTAACATTTTCCTCATGCGAAAGGGTAACCATTAAAAATATCAACAAGAACATCTTATCCCTAACCAATGGCTAAATTATGTGCATTTTCTGCGGTGATAAACTTCTTCACGTGTAGCTTCTTTGGATTGAATAACTGCTTCCATTTCAACAGTTATCAATAGTCATACGATAATTATGAAAAATTCCTTGAAACATTTGTCTCATACGAAAAGAAAAGCAGCAAAATTATTAATGGCGGAAGTGACGTGTTCCTGTAAAAACCATCGCTAACCCCTGTGCATCAGCAGCGGCGATAACTTCTTCATCACGCATGGAGCCTCCTGGTTGAATAACTGCTGTTGCTCCTGCTTCAGCTGCTGCTAATAAACCATCAGCAAAAGGAAAAAATGCATCTGATGCAACAACAGATCCTTTTGTGAGAGTTTCTGTTAAGCCTGCTCTTTGCGCACTTTCTGCTGCTTTACTTGCAGCAATTTTTGCTGAATCGATGCGGCTCATTTGTCCGGCTCCAATTCCAACTGTTGCGCTATTTTTCGCGTACACAATAGCATTTGATTTAACGTGCTTTGCTACACGAAAAGCAAATTGAAGATCACGCATTTCATCTTGAGTTGGTGCCCGCTTTGTCACTACTTGCAATTTAAGATCATCGACTACCACGTTATCACGTGATTGTACTAAAATGCCTCCTGCAAGTGTTTTCGCAAGAAGTCCTCCACAGCGTGGATCAGGAACTCCACCTGTAATGAGCAAACGAAGATTTTTTTTCTTGGCAATAATTTCACGTGCCGCCATTGTGGCATCAGGAGCAATAATCACTTCTGTGAAAATTTTAACAATTTCTTCAGCACATTCCTCATCAAGGGTTTGATTTAAAGCAACAATTCCACCAAATGCCGATACATTATCACACATAAGAGCTTTCAAATAAGCGTCTTTCAAATTTTCTCCTTCCGCAACACCACAAGGATTGGCATGTTTAATAAGAGCGACAGCAGCGGTTTTTTGCGGATCAAATTCTGCCACAAGTTCAAAGGCTGCATCTGTATCATTCAGATTGTTATAAGAAAGCGCTTTGCCTTGTAAAAGTTTTGCTGTTGCAATACCAAAACGTTTTTCATTATTGCGATAAAATGCTGCCTGTTGATGTGGATTTTCCCCATAGCGCATAACACTTTCAAGATGACCGGAAAAACTCTGCCATGATGGAGTTTCAATTTTTAAATCCCGTGCAAACCACGATGCTATTGCCGTATCATAGGCAGCGGTGTGTGCATAAGCGCGCATTGCTAGCTGATGACGCATAGATAAGCTTAAACATCCATTATGCTGCTTTAATTCAGCTAGAATCGAATCATAATCTTTTATCGCTGTTACAACACCGGTATAAGCATAATTTTTTGCCGCAGCGCGAATCATCGCCGGTCCACCGATATCAATATTTTCAAGAGTCGTTTGCCCATCAGCTCCCGAAAGGATCGTCTCTTCAAAAGGGTAAAGATTCACCACTAAAAGATCAATTCCATGAATGCTGTTCTTTTCCATAGCTTCCCTATGGTTAGGATCTTCTCTTACCCCTAACAAAGCACCATGAATCAAAGGATGGAGTGTTTTTACACGCCCATCCATTATTTCAGGAAATCCGGTAACTTCAGCAACATCTTTTACGGGTAAACCAGCTGCTATGAGGGTTTTTGCTGTTCCTCCTGTTGAAATTAATTCAACATTGTAAGTAGCATGAAGGGCTTGTGCAAAAGCAACCACACCCGTTTTATCAGACACAGAAAAGAGAACACGACGAACCCGATGAAGATCAGGTATGGGAAAATTTTTGGCAACAACACCCATAACAGAAGCCTTAAAAATGAAAGAGTTAAAATTCTAGTAAAACACGCTTATACGTTTATAGCATAAGCCTTTAGCAAAATACACTGAAAGGATAAACTGTCTTTTTAGAATATAGGATGATTCACCTTTTTCTATTATCCTGTAAAAACCTCTCATTTGAGGTGTGGTGATAGGTATAAAAGTCTCATTGAGACATTAAATATTTTTTTGTTGCTTATAACTCAATATCTCATCTTCATAGCAGTTTTGAAACAAAAAATGCATCCGTATGTTCTCTGCTATATTAGCCTTTATACTAGATGAAGGCGAAAGTATTGCGTATATCAATTGGAGTAATCTCTGAAATGGGAAA
>NZ_JBHIOZ010000030.1:15225-17536 GCF_042195805.1 Bartonella sp. AP57NXGY
TTTTTTTAGTTTTTTTGCCGTAGCAGAAAAAGAAAACCTCCTAACACACCAGCAGCTAAAATAAACCACGTGATTGCATAAACGAGATGATTATTTCGAAAATGGATAATCGTAAGACCAACGACGGGAAGTTTTGCTTGTGGAGATGTTTTTCTGGCATCAATGAAATAAGGGGCAACAGTGGACAAACCAAGTTTTTGTGCCATAGCGGGGAGATCGCGCGTATACCATAAATTTTTGTCAGGATTATTTTTACGCGGGAAAAATCCATTTTTTTCACTCATGCGTAATAAACCTATAATCGTTGTTTGTTCTGTGTCCGTGGTAGAATTTTGCTGAGATAAGGCATTTGTATGCGATTGCTCTGTGTTTTGAAAATTGTTACGTTCATCCATAGGGATAAAGCCACGGTTGATAAAGATCAGTATATTATCAGCAGTTTGTAAGGGAGTCAAAACCCAATAGCCTGTAGTATTTTGAGCGGCAGCAGTGACTAAAATATTTTTATCTGTTAAAAATTTTCCTGTGATAATAACAGGTTGATATTCATATTTTTCAAAAGTAACATCTGACCATTGATTTTTTGGAGGGGCTTTTATGGGGGGTAAATGAATGCGCTGATTGGTACTGGTGATAAGATTTGTTTTCCAGTTTAACCGTTGTACTTGCCATATACCTAATGCACTGAAGAGAAGAAAAAAACAAATACATAAAGTTCCAAATAAAAAAGAAGAAAAACGGCAAGAATTTCCCTGAAGCTTTGTCATGGGGGGGTCTTTTTTGCTCATGATTTGTGCTTCCTTTCGGGACAATAGGCTTTTATTCTAACATGGTATATATTAAAAGAAACATTTTGTACGCTTTTTGGCAGAATTTGCACGCCTTATTGAGGAAAAAGATGAAAAATGAGCCAACAAGAGATGAAAAAGGTTTTATAAAAGACTTGACCTTTTGTTGTCGACCCCCTATTAGAAAGAAACTTCCCAATGATGCCCGTTCAAGGTTGCATTGCGCGTGTTTTGCGTTCATTGTGTCTTTTGGGTATGGGGATTTGAAAGTTTCTTAGAGTTTAAGGGTGAAGTTTATGTCTCGTGCATGTGAATTGACAGGGAAGACGGTTCTGTATGGTAATAATGTTAGCCATGCGAATAATAAGACTCGGCGTCGTTTTTTACCAAATCTTTGCAATGTGACATTGATTTCAGAGGTGTTACAGCAAAGTTATCGCTTGCGTATTTCAGCAAATGCATTGCGTTCTGTTGAGCACCGCGGTGGTCTTGATGGTTTTTTGATTAAAGCAGACGATAAAGAGTTGTCGCAACGTGCGCGTTTGCTAAAACGCCAAATCATTAAGAAAAAAGCTGAGCAAGAAGGTGAGCAAAAGGCTGAACAGGCAGCATAATTGTTAGCGCCATTCTTTTTGGTTTATTAATGCTTTGATTTCGGTTTTCTGTTCTAGAAGTTAAGTTTTTTGCAGGTTGATCGTTTCATTTTATTGGTTCCATATCCCAGGTTAAAAAAATGTCTTCAAGCGGTCTTTTATTAGAACAGCAAAAGAAAAGGTATGTTGTTTTTTCTATTTTTGCAATGTGCCTTGCTGTCACGGCTTCTAATATTTTAGTTCAATATCCTGTCTATTGGTTTGATTTGAATGAGCTGTTGACTTACGGGGCTTTTACCTATCCATTTGCTTTTCTAATCAATGATTTGACCAATCGTTTTTATGGTCCATCTGCTGCGCGGCGTGTGGTTTATGCTGGTTTTTTTACGGGTGTCTTTGTTTCTTGGATATTGGCGACACCACGGCTTGCACTTGCTTCTAGTTTTGCATTTTTATTTGGGCAACTCCTTGATATTGTGGTTTTTACTCCTTTGCGACGTAAAACATGGTGGAAAGCACCTTTAGCAGCAGCGTTGGTTGGTTCAGCTTTGGATACAGTGCTGTTTTTTGCTCTTGCTTTTTCTAGCTCGTTTGCTGTTTTTGATAAGATAACAGGGTATGCAGATAGTTCACTGGTGGAGAGTACTGTTTTGGGAGGGATAGGCATGCCAGTTTGGCTATCGCTTGCTTTTGGTGATTTTTCGGTAAAAATTATTATGAGTCTGTTGATGTTGATTCCTTATGGGACAATTCTTAACATCGTAAAGCTTCCTCTTTATCAATGTCATTCAAAAGATGATTCCTCTTTTGTTTGTCACAAATAAGGATTTTTGTCTTTTTGTTTTCCTGAAGCCAAGAAAATTGTACGCTATGCTTGGTGTGACACGTTAGTTATAATGGATACTTTATCATTTACCAACTTAAGTAAGA
>NZ_JBHIOZ010000031.1:0-17388 GCF_042195805.1 Bartonella sp. AP57NXGY
ACATTGCTTCCAGAAGAAAAAGAAGAAAAAAGAGCCACTCTTAAAAACGATGAAATAACTGAAAAGAGCAAAGACAAAACATCCATTCAAACAAAGAAAAAGGGAAAATCCTATTTTTCACCATGGATTGCCTCTCATGTTTTACATGACAACGTTGAAGTTATGCCCAAAAGTTTGCAAGCACAAGAAAAAGAACAAATGGCACAACCAATTGTTCAATCGGCTTCCGCTATGAGGCAAATGCAAAAAGATTTTCAAAAAAATATTTTACAGAGCAGTAATACAGCGACAAATGATCCAATATCTGTCAAAATGACAAAGGAAACACGCTCTGATCATCCAGAAATAGAAAAACAGCCTATCAAAAAAGCAATGGCATACTGGGATACTGGTACAAGAAAAACGGACACCATCCCTCTCACCTTACAGGAGAAATTATCATCACCACCTGAAACCGAAGAAAATAAGACAATACACCGTAATTTCTTTTACCCCAATAGTATCACCTTAAAGAATAAATATGGAATAAAAGACTACGGAAAATTAAAAGTGCAATGTGCCCATGATACAACAAAAGCAATCATTCATCTGCGCCAAGAAGCACCACCACAAAAACTAACCTCCACATATCTCCAATATATTCATCACACCCTATTTAAAAATACTTTTGAATGGGCCGGACAAACACGCGAAAAACCATTTACATTTGAAGATGGTACCGTTGCTTATATGCCAATGATGAAAAAAGCTGGTATTTCTTTTGCCTCAGCAAAACAGATACAGGAGGGACTAGAAAATTTAGATAAAATACTTGCTGAAACAAATAGTTTAAAAGACTTAACCCGCGAAACATTTATTGAACATGTCACTGAAATGTTGATACAACTCAACTATACGCATCCTTTCAGAGAAGGTAATGGACGCACACAACGAATGTTTTTTGAAAAACTTGGGCAAGTTGCTGGCCACACACTCGACTTTTCTCTTGTAACAGAAAAACGCATGAATCTTGCCAGCATTGCATCGCTAAAACATAAAGATAAAGAAGAAATGAAACATCTGCTTGAGGATATCTCAAATCCAGAAAAAATACTTATTTTAAAAGAATTCATGGACAGTATGAAACATATCGGGCTTGAGAGTATTCATCATCATCTTATTATAACAGCAAAAGAAGGTCATACCTATAAAGGCTTTTACAGAGGCAGTGGACCCAATGGCTTTATGCTTGATGCTAACGGAACTTTCATCTTGGGAAATAAAAAAGATCTCACCCCAGAGCAAATACAGACATTAAAAATCGGTGACGCCCTCTCCTTTACAGCACCAAAAATTCAAAACCAGCAAGAAGTGCTTATCCCCGCACAAACAATAGCCCCCCTTACCAACAATGAAATTGCCACAAGGATAAAAAACAACGTTTCCATTCAAGCAAGAAGAAAAGAAATAGAAACTTTGTGCCAAATCATTTATGGCAATCGTCATATTTTGCGGGAAAGAATTGAGATGATCCATGAAAATCATACTGAAGGAGAACAACTCACCTATCAAATTACCACCTCTCCCCAATCGATTTCTAAGCTTTCTGGTAGCAATGTATTTGGCATAAAAAACAACGCGCGCGCCCATGCTGAAGCAAATATTTTGCCCCTCTGTAGAGCCATTGATCGTTATATCAATATTTCTAAACAAACAGAAAGAGACATTCTCCATACCCATCATGTAAAACAAAGGCGGTGTGAACAGTCGGTAGAAATGCCTAAGGCTTGGATGAAAAATCTCCTTTCCTTGTCAAAAGCACAACAGCAAGAAACGTTATCAAACTCTCCTGAATTAAGGGGGGAGATAAGGACTTATATCAAAAAAATCAATGAGCGCTTATCTTCAAACGAGCATGAAGTTATAAAAGAAAATAATCCTGAAAGACTTGCGAAGAGTATTGGCACATCAACCATTAAAGCAAAAGAGATTATGGAAATAATCAAGCAGATAAAAGAGATAGAACCGCATATACAACCCATGTATTTTTATAACCATAAATTCGATGAGCGCTTCGCACCAAACCAGCATCAATCTATAAAGAAAAACAATGAAAAAAAATGTTCCAACACGCCTGATAAAGAAGCAATTAAAGTGCAAAAAATGACAGAAAACGTCAATCAGAATCCCAAAAGACAAGAAAATATTCAACCTCACAAAACGGCGCACGCAAAAGCAACGGCAATGAATGTCTAAAAGGTTCATAAACTTTAACTTTTTCGCCCCCTCTGGTAAAAATGATAGCCTTTATCCCCTTGCCTTCATCGGCAAATCAATCGCACCTCAACGAGAATGGAAACCATGAGAGAGCAACTTTATCTTATTTCCTCAGATTTTATCCTCATCAACTGTGAAAAGAAACCTGAACAAGAAAAATGCTGTTGAAAGATCATATCTTCCTATCCTCTTGTTTATGTAATCTCTAAAACGGGAGGACAGACAAATTTTGGGAGAACATAAAGCCGTAAAAGTGAAAAGTAATTACCAGTTTTACCATCACCTTTTAGCTTAGCCTTACGACTTTTTAAAACATCTAAAGCGCTGTTTTTTTTTAAATAATGGAAATTACGTATTGCTCCACGCTTTTATTTTATTTGCATTCTTTTAATAGGGTCACACCCCTCACATAAAACAGAACGGCATTGGGTTGCACTATTCACGACATCACACCATAAAGAGAAATTATCATTATATATCCCTACATGTCTCTTCAAACTGTTATGATATCACTCCCATATTTCAGTTTGAAAAAGAAATTTTAATTATTTTATGGCAACAATAAAAATTTTAATGCAACAGTAAACAAGGAGCATAAAAAAGTCTTCAAGCACCATTGTTGACAGAAAGATAAACACCGTCGTAAAACGCTTTCAAAAAGTATCCTTGATTAGGATAGAGATCAGATTTTTACGATTTAAAACGCTTTATTTCTCCTGTCATCGCTTCTCTTTTACAACAAAGTTGATATATCTTTATGACATTGATTAAAAAAATTGCAACAGTTGCTTCCGGAACCCTCATGAGCCGTATTTTTGGCTTCGTACGCGAAATGCTTATGGCAGCAGCACTAGGAACTGGTCCTGTTTCTGATGCGTTTAATGCTGCTTTCCGTTTTCCCAACACATTCCGCCGTTTTTTTGCTGAAGGAGCCTTTAATGCTGCTTTCATTCCTCTTTTTGCCAAAAAAATCACTGAAGATGGTCACGAAACGGCATGCAAGTTTGCAGAAGAGGTGTTTGGCGTTCTCTTTTCACTGCTCTTACTGTTAACGATTGCGATGGAACTCAGTATGCCTTTTTTGGTACGAACCATTATTGCTCCAGGTTTTACCGAAGATGCAACAAAGCTTAACGCCACAATTCATTTTACGGCGATCATGTTTCCCTATTTAACCTGCATGTCGCTTGCTGCCATGATGGGGGGCATGCTTAATGCGCTGCGACGCTATTTTATTGCCGCCATTGCCCCACTCTTTTTAAACATTATTCTGATTGGTGTGCTTGCCTATGCTTGGATCTATAAACTTGACGCTTGGCATATCGGCTTAAATCTCTCTTGGGGTGTATTGGCAGCAGGTCTTATTCAACTCACCTTAATTGCCCTTGCTTTGCGTCAAAGTGGCATGAAAATTTCCTTCCGCCAGCCCCATTTAAGTCCTAATGTTCGTAAGCTATTAACTTTAGCATTCCCCGCAGCCATTACGGGTGGCATCACGCAAATTAATTTGCTTATTAATACCAATATTGCTTCTAGTCAATCGGGTGCTGTCTCTTCTTTGATGTATGCTGATCGTCTTTATCAATTGCCTTTAGGCGTAATCGCCATTGCCGTTGCAACCGTTCTTTTACCAGAATTAACACGCGCTTTGCGAAGTAAAAAGCATGAAGAAACCCACCATTTACAAAACCGCTCTATTGAATTAACGCTATTTTTAACACTTCCAGCATCCATCGCTTTTTTGCTGCTCTCCACTCCCATAGTCAGTTTACTCTTTGAGCGAGGACAATTTACCAGTCAATCAACACACCATGTTGCACAATTACTAGAGCTTTATGGACTAGGACTTCCAGCTTTTGTTCTTATTAAGGTCTTTATTCCTAATTTTTTTGCCCATGAAGATACCAAAACACCGATGATTTTTACAGGTATTTGCGTTTTCATCAATATCAGTCTCGCCTTAACATTATTTCCTATTCTATCTGCACGAGGCATTGTTATTGCTGAAATTACCTCTGGATGGGCCAACACCCTTTTGCTGTGGAGTGTCCTTATCAAACGCGGTTATTGGAAATACGACTTCCAACTGATAAAACGAATATTATGTCTCATGATGGCAACTCTTTTGAGTGCACTAGCCCTCTATTACGGATTGAATGTGTTTGGTTTTTTGTCTTTTCCTTTATCCTCACAAGCATCATTTTTCTTGCGCGCGATCACCTTAGCTGGGATCATGATTGGCATATTTTTGATCTATTTTAGTGCCTATTTTTTATTCAACACCCGTTCCTTTTTTCACACGCTTAAAAATTTGAAAAAACGCTCATAATATCTATACTTTGTCAAAAACAATAAAATGAATAACCTTAATTGAAGAAAGAGCACTCCTATGGATACCTTCACACCACTTGTCTTTTCCGGCGTACAACCGAGTGGTCATTTACATCTTGGCAATTATCTTGGAGCCATTCAGCGTTGGGTTGAACTGCAAAACTCTCATCACTGCCTCTATTGTGTTGTGGATATGCATGCGCTCACAGTCAACCCAGATCCCTTTACTTTACGCGAATCCACCAGAACAGTGACAGCAGCTTTTTTAGCCGCCGGTATTGATCCTCAAAAACACATTATTTTTAACCAATCACGTGTTTTTCAACATGCTGAACTCGCCTGGATTTTTAATTGTGTTGCCCGTATCGGCTGGCTTCAACGCATGACACAATTTAAAGATAAAGCGGGAAAAGATCGCGAAAAAGCATCCATCGGGCTTTTTGCCTATCCCACTTTGATGGCTGCTGATATTTTAGTCTATCGTGCAACGCATGTTCCAGTAGGCGAAGATCAAAAACAGCATGTTGAACTCACACGCGATATTGCACAAAAATTTAACAACGACTATGCACAGCGTATTGCCGAATTAAATTTTGGCATCTCTATGCAAACAGATGAAGAAAAAAGACAAGGCTTTTTTCCTCTTCCAGAAGCACTAATTGGAACAACAGCCACACGCGTTATGTCTTTGCGCGATGGGACGAAAAAAATGTCAAAATCAGATCCTTCAGATTTTTCACGCATTAATTTGACCGATGACGCTGATCTTATCGCAAAAAAAATACGCAAAGCCAAAACGGATTCGGCTCCACTTCCCGATACCCTTGCCGCTTTAAAAGAACGACCAGAAGTAGATAACCTGCTTGGTATTTATGCCGCCTTTGCCAAAGTTAGCAAAGAAAAGATTCTTTTAGAATTTTCTGGTCAACAATTTTCGCATTTTAAAACAGCTCTAGCCGACCTTGTTGTCCATAAGCTTGCCCCTATAACAGAAGAATTACGTCGCCTTCATCAAGAAAATGATTATATCGACTCTGTTTTGCATGATGGCGCTAAACGTGCTAGTATGCTCGCAGAAGAAAATATGAAAAAAATTCGTGAAATTATTGGATTTTTGCACGATACATAAAAATAATAAAACTAAAAACTGTAGAGAGCAAAAAAATCGTTTGTACAAAATAGAGAAAGTGCATGATTTCCAAACCCCAAAATCCGAAAAAAGAACCAAAGAAAAAAAACTTAGTTATTATCGATGAAACACCAGAGTGTCGGCGTGCGGTTGCGTTTGCCGCACAGCATGCCCAAAATACCAGTAGAACATTGGTATTACTTTGTGTCGTTGATAGTGTAGAATTTCAACATTTTCTGGGTGTAAACAACGTTATGCGTACAGAATCAAAGCAAAGTGCTCATAAAATATTAGGAGACATTGCCAGTGAAGTCCGCACCACCCATGCGCTTGAAACAGAAATAGTAGTGCGTGAAGGAAAAAAAATTGATGAGATTTCTAAACTGATCGACGAAGATAAAAGGATTGCACTGATTGTTTTAGCAGCCAGTGGACATACAGAAGGACCAGGACCCCTTGTTCAATTAATCGGGAATAAAGGAACAGCTTTTTCAATCCCTGTCATTGTTATTCCTAGCAATCTTGCCGATGAAGATATTAGATCTATTGCCTAAAAAATATAATATTCTACAATGTAAGATCTTCCCAAGCCTTCGTTATAAAAGGAGAATCTATGTTTATACAAACTGAAACCACCCCAAATCCTGCAACTCTTAAATTCTTGCCAGGACGCGTGGTTCTTTCTGAGGGCGTATTAGAATTTCGTGACCCTGAAGAAGCAGCTAAAAACTCACCTTTGGCGGCTAAACTGTTTAATATTCCCAATATCAATGGTGTCTTTTTAGGCTATGATTTTATCACCGTAAGCAAAAAAGAAGGGGAATGGCAACATCTCAAGCCCGTCATTTTAGGCACAATCATGGAACATTTTCTATCCAATGAGCCAGTGATCACTACCAACGCTACAACACAAGCACAAACCCATGCCCTTAACGAAGAATTTTATGACGAAAAAGATGTTGATATTGTCTTAACCATTAAAGAGCTGCTTGAAACGCGTATCCGCCCAGCGGTTGCCAATGATGGTGGAGATATTACTTTTCGTGGATTTGAAAATGGTATTGTTTATCTCAATATGCGCGGCTCCTGCGCTGGATGTCCCTCTTCAACGGCAACCCTCAAACATGGTATTGAAAATCTTTTACGCCATTTTATCCCTGAAGTTTTAGGCGTTGAAGCCATGCCACAATAAATATTGACCTCAATAGGTAAAATAACCACACCGATTGCCCCTCTTCAACAGTGCTCAAACATGGAATGTAAAGATCTTACGTCATTTTATTCCTGAAATTCTCGAAGTAAGCCATGCAGCCATAAAAATAGAGTACTGTTAAAAAAATCTGTCCAATAATGATACCTTCACTCACCTTTCACCTCCACATATGCCTTAAAAAGCTTTCTGCCCTTTTAAGAGCATAAGTTGTTTCAATAAACCAATTTATACGTACACAGAAGTACAATGCATGGATGTGCACTTTAAATTTATTTTGTTTTATAATCTTGTCATGCAATTTTAACGAGGAAAACACGACCTCGTTACAAAAAAGAAAACATTGCAAGATAGAGTGCCCATTTGCTTCATCTTTCTCAGTGCTTCCAACGACAAATCACGCAAAATACTTCTTGTAGCAAGCCGGCACCATCATCATATCTGCCAGCCCCTAATGATGCGACAGCTCTTTCATTAAGACGATTCATAAGAGTCATTTTTACTCCTTTCTTTCCTCATTTTTACCCACACGCCAGCCCCGCTTGTGGTGTGCAAGCAAGTGATTTTAATTGATTCAACATGGAACAGATTTGAAATGAGAGAATCCCACGTTATTCGGGGTTCTAATTCAATATGAATAACGCTAATTTATTATTATAAATCAATATGTTGTTTCAGCCACTCGACAAAGATCACATTTTGCAACTTGAATGAGAATTCTGACATTTTTCTTATTTCAATTCTGTTTTTATTGCATCAATCAAAATCGTCCGCTTACACAGCACAAACTGGATAATAACAAAAACTATTTTTAATAGCTCTTATGTACACTTTTATAAGAGACTGTTGCAGCACTAAGAGCTGAAAAATGAATGACAGTACGACCTTATCAAGG
The DNA here is from genome assembly GCF_042195805.1 of Bartonella sp. AP57NXGY. Lineage (NCBI taxonomy): Bacteria > Pseudomonadati > Pseudomonadota > Alphaproteobacteria > Hyphomicrobiales > Bartonellaceae > Bartonella > Bartonella sp. AP57NXGY. Next base: position 7,822 of record NZ_JBHIOZ010000031.1, read on the forward strand.
TCATAGCGTCCTTTTTCCATTCTTAAAATCAAGAATTTCCTCTATCATTTTCAATCTCATTTCCATAAATATGACGCAAAAGGTGTAACTACCCATAAAAAATAAATACATTGAAGCCAGATCTATTATGGTTGTTTGAGAAATTATCTGATAAAAAAATGAGAATATTTTTTCAATTCAGCAGAAATAAGTTTGTCTACTTTACGGCGTTGTTTTTCTCATAAAGCGCACACTTTTATTGTTGCTTATGAGTCAACATCCAGTCCCCTCATAACCCCATATTAAAAGAAAAGAAAGAGTCGCTATTTCTCTGCGATACATGGCTTTGCAATAAAGGAAAACATATTGCTCCTATCTGATTGGTGTAATCTATGAAACAAGAAAAGAAGCCCATTGGAGAAAAATATGCCCAATTAGAGAAGAATGTAAAAATAGAAAACCAACGAAATGCAAAAACAATTGCAAGAAGATAAATGCCTAAACTTTTTTCACAAACTCCGACTTTAAACTCATCTGACCAATCCCTGGAATTTTGCAATCGATATTATGATCCCCATCCACCAAGCGAATATTCTTTACCTTCGTCCCCCCTTTTAAAACAGATGAAGCGCCTTTTACTTTCAGATCTTTTATCACCATAACGGTATCTCCGTTTGTTAAAATCTGACCATTGGCATCATAAACAGTATTGGCAAGAACCGTATCATCGTTTTTTTGTGGCCATTCATGCGCGCATTCAGGACACACAAAATTTTCACCATCTTCATAAGTATAAAGACAATCACAACGAGGACATTTGGGATATTGGGTCATAAATTTCCCTTTTTTAGAAAAAACATTCATTATGACTGGTCATAAAGCAAGAAGTGCTTATTGTCCATTATTTTAGAAAAATGTTTCCCTTTGTTTCAATCCTCATCTGCCAACTGTATTCATGAATGCTATCATCACATACTATACACAAGTTTATAAAAATGATTGATCATTATACAACTCAAATAAGCCCCCCGCATATCATAAAATTTACTCACTGCATTCTCTCTAATAAATTAATCAAAATCATTTTCTTATACATCACCAATGCAATTAACGAATGGATAACAAAACAATTAGAAAAGGAACATCTCTGAATAAAACGTTCTCAGAGAGCTAAAAACTATTGCAGCATTGAGAAACAAGAAAATGATGTCCCCAACTTAACCTTTTATTTAAGTAAAGATAACAGTCATAATGTTAGAGAACAGACTGATTTATGATCATAGTTAATGGTTTTGTATATTGAATGAGAGCCGATAAATAAGCTGAGATTCTCTCAACCCCTTTTACATTGAAACAACCAAAGCCTTTTGTTTGCATGTTACAAGTAGGAAAATCCGTGTAAAACGATTATCCAAAATACTAAATACTCTCAAATATAAGAGCCAACATTGAAAGCGGGCAAAGTGAATAATGGTGCCGTCTTACTCTCTCATAAGCGTAAAAATGGTGCTGCTCAATGGATGGATGGCCGGTTATCCCTTTCAAAGCAACACGCATAAGATGCGTTTTTAGTGTCTTGAGAGAGAAGATTCTTTAAAACAAACATATGAAATGTGCAACAATGATCGTATTTTGTTTTGTATGAGAAACATTCCCCTATTAAACAAAAATTGCTATCAAGCCATTGAGCAAACCCATTGGACATAAATGATCCGATTATGCTCGATTATAATTTCCTACAGCATTTAGTTTTAAGAATCCCGCAGTTTTAGGAATCCGATTGATATGGAAAGGTGGAAAAAACAAGTCTCGCCTAAAAATAGAGTTAAGCTCTCCCTTATGCACATAAAATCACACCCCTAAAATCACATCCATGTGATCAATCATCATACCTTTACAAAAAAACATTCCAATGATCTTAGGTGATAATATCAGGACGATCTCGCCCCAATGCTTGTTGTATGTTTAACAGTTTTAGTGCTACCTGTTGCAAAGGTTGGAGAACTTCTTGCGGATTAAAATTGTGTTTGCGCGGATCACTTTCATACTGTTCAAAATAAAGTCGTAAAGTAGCACCTAGCGTCCCTGTTCCCGACAAACGAACCACCAACCTTGCTCCATTCTCGAAAAAAATACGGATACCTTGCCGCGTGCTAACGCTCTGATCAACGGGATCATGATATGTAAAATCATCTGCTTTTTTGACGAAAAATCCAGAAATTTCAGTTCCTGCATGTGGTAAGTGCGCACGCAAATGCTCTAGTAATGCCAAAGCTTTATCTGCTTCGACTTCTTCATAATCATGCCGTAACGTGTAAAAACGCCCATAGGTGGACCAATGCTGTTGAACAATCTGTGCGACAGTTTTTTCTGTTACCGCTACAAGATTTAACCAAAATAGGACAGCCCATAAACCATCTTTTTCGCGGATGTGATGAGAGCCCGTTCCAAAGCTTTCTTCACCACAAAAGGTTACTTTTCCCGCATCCAAAAGGGTTCCAAAAAACTTCCATCCCGTTGGCGTTTCAAAAAAATTTAATCCGTGTTTTTCCGCAACTAGATCAGCAGCACGCCCCGTCGGCATAGAGCGCGCTATCCCCACAACACCTTTTCGATATCCTTTAATAAGGTGTGCATGTTCAGCCATAATAGCCAAAGAATCCGAAGGCGAGACAAATTGTTGACGACCAATAATGAGGTTACGGTCTCCATCACCATCAGAGGCGGCGCCAAGATCTGGTCCTTGCTCTGACATCAATAAATCATAAAGATCCTTAGCATAAACCAAATTGGGATCTGGATGACCGCCTCCAAAATCTGGCAAAGGAATACCATTAACCACCGTCCCTTCAGAAAATCCTAAGCATTTTTCAAAAATTTCATGGGCATAAGGCCCTGTTACCGCATGCATGGCATCAAACCGTAAAGTAAGACCTCGAGCAACAGCCTTGGCAATACAGTCAAAATCAAAAAGCTCCTGCATCAAAGCAACATAATCAGCGACAGGATCAATAATATCAATCCGCATGGCTCCCATAAAGATCGTACCTTGCCTATCTAAATCAATATCTGGTGCTTCAAGAATTTTATAAAAAGAAAGACGTTGCGATGTTGCAAAAATAGCATCACATAAAGAATTAGGAGCGGGTCCCCCATTGGAAATATTATATTTAATACCACAATCTCCTTCTGGACCACCAGGATTATGGCTTGCAGAAAGAATAAGTCCACCATGGGCATGAGTTTTACGAATAAGATGCGAAACAGCAGGTGTAGAAAGAATACCGCCCCTTCCCATTTTAACACAAGAGACACCATGCGCCGCTGCCATCTTCAACACAATCTGAAGGATAGTACGATTAAAAGTGCGCCCATCCCCCCCCAGAATCAACATTTTTCCTTCAAGAGGTCCAATATTATCAAAAAGAGATTGTATAAAGTTTTCTACATAATGGGGTTGTTGAAAAACAGACACTTTTTTGCGCAAACCAGACGTTCCCGGTTTTTGCCCCTCAAAAGCCGTGGTTAAAACTGTCTTTATGGTCATATCAATACCTTTATATTCTTTCCTATAATTTTAAGGTGAAGAGTATCCAAAGTCGACCATTAATTCTACTTGACGGAAGTGTGAAATATTTGCACACTCGTTAGAAGTAAGAGTTTTTAAAGAAGCCCTTTTATTTAAAACGCTTTTTACCATATGTTTTTAAATACAAAGGCTGTTTTAAAACAAAATTTTCGTAAAAGAATACAGGAGCATCATGATGATGAAAAAAACAGTTCCCAATGTGACATTCCACACACGCGTACGCGATGAATCAGTGGCTGGAGACAATCCTTATCGGTGGCAAGAAGTTAACAGCGATGCTTACTTTAAAGGAAAGCGTGTTATTCTTTTTTCTCTTCCTGGAGCTTTTACCCCTACTTGCTCAACCTTTCAGCTGCCTGATTTTGAAAAGCTCTATGATGAATTTAAACAAGCGGGTATTGATGAAATTTATTGCCTTTCCGTCAATGATGCTTTTGTCATGAATGCTTGGGGAAAAGCACAAAATATCAAAAACGTGAAGTTAATTCCCGATGGCTCTGGTGAATTCACACGCAAAATGGGTATGCTGGTTGCAAAAGACAATGTTGGGTTCGGCATGCGATCATGGCGCTATGCAGCTGTTATTAATGATGGTGTGGTTGAACAATGGTTCGAAGAAGCAGGTTTTTCAGATAATTGTGCAACAGATCCTTATGAAGTTTCTTCACCACAACATGTTTTAAAAGCCTTGAAAAGCTAATTCCCCCAATCGTCTATTTAAACAAAATTTTACGACACAAATTTCCTGAGGAGGAAGATTTGTGTCGTTGACTTTTTACAACATCTATTCGTGAAAACAGACCCGATAAGTTGATTGTACGCCTTCTGTGAGAAAAGATTACAGCAATAATTTTTTCAATAAATATTTTATGTTTTAACTGCTTTGAAAAAGTTTGAAAAATTGCTGATGAAAAATCTGGACCCGTTGTGGGGCTAAAAAATCAAAGAGTTAAAAGCTGTTGCACGCTATCAAAAAATGGGGATGCAATTGCCAAATGCGCAAATTCATGCAAAACTCTCTCAGAAACATCAAGGACTAACGTATTGATGAAATATGCAAGATCAATGCTAAATTTCTCATACTGAGAAAAACTTTGTATTAAACAATACTTTGATTTATAAAGATAATTTATAATTTTGCATATTGAATGAGAGGAGCCGAATATCATAAGATTGTTTTATTTTATCCCTTCTTATATTGAATCCCTTAAAACTATTTTCTTGCTCATTAGCAAGCGGGATTGGCATATGAATAAACGATTAAAAAGAGTAAAAATACCTCTCGTAAACGCGCCAAAATACAAGAGCTATGAACATCATTACTGCAAAGTTCACAAAAGTACCAAGAAAGAAAATACAGATCAAACATTTGTTTGAAGAGGTGCACAGTTCAAATTAACTTATGTCTCATAAAAAGAAGAAAATATGGCATAAAAACCGCTCTGCATAAAGAACCATTCATGGAGAATATTAAATCAAAACAGATCCCGCAAACATTCCAATTCACATACCATAAACAGACTCATTGCTGTTCTCATAGCCATTTATTCTAAGCCTTTATTTTTCTCTAAGAGAAAAACGATTAAAGGAGTTGTTTATTCGGGTATTCTACCGTAAAGTGTGCTTCTATCTCTTCCTCTTCATCGAACTCAAAATCTTCATCACATTCAGGAAGACCAAAAATATCTGGATTGATGAAATAACAATCTTTTTTTGTCCCCTTCGCTACAATTTTATTCTTTTCTAATTCTTTGATACCTTCTTTAAAACTTTCAAAATTAAGATATTCTGGTTCTTGAATTGAAAGATCGCAAGTCAAAAATTCTTCAAGAATATCATGATCCAATGTTATCTGATCAAACCATAAATCCACATCATCCCCCTCATCTAACATTTTCCCTACCTGCCACAACATCACAAAAAATGCTTTCATACCACTAAATGATAACCCAAAAATCATACGCCGACACGACGAGGCGCCTGAAAAGGTAATTTGCGGAAGATCTTCAAATCCGAAATTTGAAGGAGGAAGTTTAAATGATTTTCCAATATTCTCAGGTCTTTCAAGAATAAAGGGATTTCGTTCATAGAGCAGAGTAAAATCATATTGGACCATTTTCATTTCTCCGTTAAAGAATTGACTTTATGAAAAATGCATATTATCAGTAAGTTACCATTATGGCAGCTTACAATTCATCCAAACATGCTCCTGTAAAAAATTGTTCGATTTAAGTCATTCCATTGTTTTTTGAAGCTTAAAAAGTCTTTTAGGATAAAACGCTCTAGTTCTTCCTCCTTTTGCAATAAGGCTAAATTTTGTAATGTCTAAGAAGAGAACATCAAAGGATTTGATACTCATAGATGAGAATTCAAAGATGAAGCCAATATGAACTTGTCAATATTTTTATAAACTTTTGGGAAAGCGTTGCGTGAAACCTTTTAATTTTCTCAGAGTTTTTGTTCGTTACAATTTTTTTGCTCATTTTAACGCATTATCATCGCATCCTCAGAAGGGCACGTTTTATAGCAAATAGTGCTTATTTATCTCTTAAAAATCTCTCTTTTATGCCGCACGCACTTCAAAACCCCGCTTTTGAACGCGTGCACCAACACGTATAAACGAGCAAAGCACAAATTTTAAAAATTGAATTTCAAATTTCCAAAATATTTCGAACAATCACTTCGATAAAGACTTTTACCATTATCATTTTTGGGCGGCTAAAATATCCTGTACTGTTTTGACCAATTGATCTTCATCAACCGTCACTTGTGCTGGTCGACTTTCACGCCATGTTTGATTATCCTTAATTTCATGAGACAAACGCGCCCCTTCAATCAAATCTTTAATCTGTATTTTTCCGCTCTCACGTTCTTGTGAGCCTTGGATAACCACACAAGGCGCTTGGCGTCGATCTGCATATTTCATCTGCGCTTTTATCCCCGATGCCCCCAAATAGAGCTCAGCACGAATTCCCGCACCACGCAACTGCATCACCATTTTTTGATAACCAGCAACCGCCTCTGGCTCTTTATCCATCATCAGCACCACAACCGGCCCTGTTGTCTCCTTCATAGGCAACTTTTCAAGATTTTGCAAAGCAGCGATCAAGCGTGAGACCCCGATTGAAAAACCTGTTGCCGGAATATTTTCACCACGAAAGCGTGCCACCAATCCATCATAGCGCCCACCACCACCAACGGAGCCAAAAACAACTTTCTGCCCATCATCATTGAAAACATCAAACAGCAACGTAGCCTCAAAGACAGGACCTGTATAATAATCCAGTCCACGCACCACCGATGGATCAATCTTGATACGATTCTGAAAGCCATTTGCGGCAAAAATTGCTTGCATTTCCTCAAGCTCACGAATTCCCTCACGCCCTTGAACATGATCACCAACCACTTCTTTAAGAGCCTCAAGCGTTTCTTCTGCTGTTTCAGCTCCAACAGCAGTTAAGGTAAGAATACACTCAATCTCTTTTTCCTTAAGCTCCGCCCCTTTTGTAAAGTCACCACTTTCATCCAAACGCCCTTTTCCCAAAAGCAAACGCACCCCTTCAGAACCAAATTTATCCAGTTTATCAATTGCTCTTAAGACAGTTAAGCGCTTTTCAGCCTGCTCATTTCCCCCCAAACCAATTTTCTCTAAAACACAATCGAGAATTTTTCGGTTATTCAGACGAATGGCATATTCATGATGCTGAAACCCTAATTTTTCCAAACTATCGGCTGCCATCATGCAAATTTCGGCATCAGCCGCTACCGTTGGTGTTCCAACAATATCCGCATCAAACTGCATAAATTGCCGAAACCGCCCTGGACCTGGTTTTTCATTGCGAAAAACAAAGCCAAGACGATAACTGCGATAAGGCTTTGGCAAAACTTCAAAATTCTCGGCAAAATAACGAGCAAGAGGCGCGGTAAGATCATAGCGCAAAGACATCCATTGCTCATCATCATCTTGTAGCGAAAAAACGCCCGCATTTGGACGATCTGAATCCGGTAAAAACTTACCCAGCACATCTGTATATTCAAAAATTGGTGTTTCCAGTGCTTCAAAACCATAAAGTTCATAAACTTCACGAATTTGCGCAATCATTGTTTCAGTTGCATACAACTGTGCACTTGTACGATCAACAAACCCACGGGGTAAACGGGCTTTGGTTTTTTCTTGTTTTGATAACATATTTTTCTCTAACAACAATATATATTCACCGATAACGTGTGTCTATCTTATAGAAACAAACGCTGCAATAACTTTATCAACTGAAAACTGGTAACAATATGCATAAGCTTTTGCTTTTAAAAGATGCAAACCTTTACCCTTAAGGCAATCTACTGAAAATATTTGTACTTTCAATAGGAACATAGCCTCCCGCTCAACATGAAATGCCCGCTTAACATTCAATGAAAAGACATCTGTGCTTGTTGAAAGAAACCTCAAAGCGACAGTTGATTCTTGATAAATCGGAAGCATCCCCCTCAAAACCCCTCCCTTTCAGAATTCTTCAGATTTATTACAGATGCAAAAATCCTCAAGACATCAGTGTGCTTTGCGCTTGTTCTGCAAAATGATTGATAACATTTTTTAAATCAACAATATTTCGTCCAGCATCTGTAATAGAGCGTGATACAGAGGGAATAACATTCTGCCAAAGTCTTTGTGGAAATTGATTTGCTAGTTGTGTCATTGTTCCACCTTGAGCGCCAATACCCGGAACGAGAAACAGACTATTTTTTAACTGCTCGATTGTGTCTTTTGATTCAGATCCTAATGTCGCTCCTATAACCGCACCTATGGGGCCAATATTATGATGAATAACCGAAGAATGACTATTATAATCACAAATACACTGTGCAAGATGAAGAGAGAGTGTCTGGTCACCAATAAGCGCATTTCGTATTTGTTTCCCCTCTGGATTAGAAGACTGAACAACCACAAAAACCCCTGCTCCTGTTTCTTCTGCAACCTTTATCAGAGGAATAAGAGCATCAAAACCCAAAAAAGGATTAACTGTCATGGCATCCACCTTGAACGCACTACTTGGACCAAGCCAAGCCTTACCATAGGCTTCAGCAGTAGAGCCAATATCCCCCCTTTTTGCATCCGCCAGAACCAATATGCCTTGTTCGTGTGCATTTTCAATCAGTTCTTTGAGAGCTTGAAGACCTTCCACACCATATAATTCAAAAAATGCGACTTGCGGCTTTATAATACCTACTTTACCAACAACTGCTGTTAAGAGAATATCACAAAAATCTTTTAGACCTTTATAATCAAAGCTTAGTTTCCACGATTGCAAAACTTTATGGCTCGGATCAAATCCAATACAAAGAGGTCCATAGATTTCACGATTTTTAAAAAAAGTTGAACGAAACATTTTATATCCTAACAAGGTCTCTCTTTAAACTTTTTGATACAATCAAAAAGAAAAGCATTTGTCAAAAGAATACAATAGCGCAAACACAAAGAAAGAGCTCTCTATACAAAATGTGCTTTTATTTATGAAACATAAATATATTCCCATTCGTAACGCTTATCATATGTTTATCGACCAAGACGTTGTCATGAGATAAAAATTCAAATTTATGAAAGAATATAAACAAAACAGCATCCATATTATAATGACCTCATAAAGCCCTATAGGCATGCCTTGTCGTTTTCACCCCCCTTTTTTATGATCAACAAAAACTCTCTATGAACGCGCTTTAAACAAAAGTTTCAAAAGAAAATGCCCCACCATGATGATCTCGATCTTAGCTTTAGATTTTTCCTATTCCTTTTTGGCGCATATCTATTCACTTTTGGAACATAATTAGCAAAAAGGCATTGTATCTCCAGCATATTCAAGGAGATAAAACATGGAAACTCGCATTCCTGAAAACACACCATTCGAGACGAATTTTCTAGGAGAAACGTCTCTAGAAGAAAAATATTCACTCTTTCACACACCCATTTCATGGTCCGCAATCTTTGCGGGACTGGTGACGGCTCT
>NZ_JBHIOZ010000032.1:0-6543 GCF_042195805.1 Bartonella sp. AP57NXGY
ATGGTGCCCCCAGAGAGACTCGAACTCCCGACCCCCTGATTACAAATCAGGTGCTCTACCAACTGAGCTATAAGGGCGTAACCATGTAGGAGTTAGCACAAACTAACAAAAAGGAAAACAGAAAATTATTAAATTTTATGTATATTAAAAGAAAACTATATAAAAAATAACCAATTTATTTCCTTTTTCCACTTTTTACAGCAAGGTTGGAACTATCCTTATGTTGATATCTTATAGAATCTTTTATAAGAATGCACCGTTTTGCTATCGAATTACGAATCTGAAGACTTTGATTGATGAGCAAGGTAATTTTCTAGCCAGTGAATATTATAATTACCATCAGCAACATCTTGATTATTAATAAGATCGCGAAAAAGAGGCAGTGTAGTTTTTATCCCATCGACGACAAATTCATCTAAAGCACGCCGTAAACGCATCATACATTCTAAACGGGTACGTCCATGAACAATCAGCTTTCCAATCATGCTATCATAGTAAGGAGGAATGCGATAACCTGAATAAGCGCCTGAATCAACACGAATCCCTAAACCTCCAGGTGTATGAAAATGTGTAATGGTTCCAGGTGATGGCGTAAAGTTAATAGGATCTTCTGCATTAATACGGCATTCAATGGCATGACCAGAAAAACAGACTTCATCTTGTGTCACTGAAAGTTTACAGCCTGATGCAATATGGATTTGTTCGTGGACTAAATCTATACCTGTAATTGCTTCAGTTACAGGATGCTCGACTTGTAAACGTGTATTCATTTCAATAAAATAAAATTCGCCATTTTCATAAAGAAATTCAATAGTACCAGCTCCACGATATCCAAGTTGGGCACAAGCATTTGCAACAATATTTCCAATTTTTTTCCGTTCAGTTTCATTAAGTGCAGGTGACGTAGCTTCTTCCCATACTTTTTGATGCCGTCGTTGAAGTGAACAATCGCGTTCTCCTAAATGAATAGCATTTCCCGCACCATCACCTATGACTTGAATTTCAATATGACGGGGTTTTTCTAAATATTTTTCTATGTAAACAGCGTCATCACCAAAAGCAGCTTTCGCTTCTGAACGCGTTGTTTTGAGAGCTATAGAAAATTCTTGTTCAGAATGAACGACTTTCATACCACGTCCGCCACCACCGGCAGAAGCTTTTATAATAACTGGATAACCAATTTCACGAGCAGTGCGTAAAGCATCTGATTCTTCAGTGACTGCTCCATCTGAACCTGGAACTACAGGAATACCAAGTTTTTTGGCGGTTTTCTTTGCTTCGATTTTATCGCCCATGATGCGGATATGAGTAGCTGTTGGACCGATGAATGTAATATTATGGGCTTCTAGAACATCTGCAAATTTTGCATTTTCAGAAAGAAAGCCATAACCTGGATGAACAGCATCCGCTCCTGTAATTTCACAAGCAGCAATAATTTGCTGAATACTCAAATAAGAATCACGAGCGGGAGGAGGGCCAATACAAACACTTTCGTCAGCAAGACGAACATGCATTGCATCTGCATCAGCGGTAGAGTGAACAGCCACGGTTTTTATGCCAAGTTCTTTACATGCACGTAAAACGCGAAGAGCAATTTCTCCTCGATTAGCAATGAGGATTTTTCGAATCATGGTTGCCCCTCGCTTTATTCAACAATAATAAGTGGTTCACCAAATTCAACAGGTTGACCATCTTTGACAAGAACAGTGGTTACCGTACCGGAGCGCGGTGATGAAATTTGATTCATTGTTTTCATGGCTTCAATAATAAGTAATGTCTCCCCTTCAGAAACATTTTGTCCTACTTCTACAAAAGGTTGTGCGCCTGGTGAGGGTGCAAGATAAGCTGTTCCAACCATTGGGGAGGTTATTGTGTTTTTTGATTTATCTTCTTGGATAGATTGTATAGGAGATTCAGCTGTTGGAACTGGAGAAGATGTTACAGAAAAAGTAGGAGTAGAAACAGGGGCATAGATTGCTTGCTCAGAAGAAGTTAAGGTATTTTGGCGTGAGACACAAATACGAAGCTCCCCTTGTTCAACTTCAATGTTCGTTAAATTTGTATCATTCAAAATTTCAGCAAGATCACGAATAATTTTCGTATCAATTGCGGTTTTTGCCGAATCCATTTTTTTTGTTGCCATTTTATTTCTAACTCCTTGATCAATGAAGATCGTCATTATCTCATTTTATGACCGAATATCTCTAGATTAGGGATGACATCTTTTGAGGCTTTAAAGATTTTTATTTCCTTTAAATCATTATACTTTGCAATTTAAAACTTGTATCTGCTTTACGTAAAATTGCACTTATAAGCCTGTTATCAAAAAAGAGAAAGCATAAAATTACCTCATTTACAGTATTCTTCCTAAAACGGATCAGGTATTCACTGTGTATTATCTATCGCTTGTTTTAGAATATCTTGTCTGGCTGCGCCGATGAATATTTTATCACCAATGATGTAAGAAGGTGTTCCCGTAATATGAAGTGCAGAGGCAATTTGAATGTTTTTTTTAAAAGCGTTTTGCAGAGTGGGATCTTTTATTGCATTATGTAGTTTTTTTTCATCTGCTCCTAATGAAACAGCTACTTTAATAGCTTTAGCTTCATTTGCACGACCCTGATACATTAAAAGCGTTTTGTGAAACTGAGGATATTTCTCTGGAAATTGTTTTCGAAATGCGTAGGCAACAGTATGGGCTGCCATAGAATCAGAGCTTAAAATTGGTAAGTCCTTGATAATAACCTTTAAATCTGGATATTCTTTTATCAAGTCTTCTATATTTGAATAGGAAATTTTACAATAACCACAGTTGTAATCAAAAAAATTGACAAGCACTCTTTTACCATTTGGGTTTCCCAAAACAGCGTCATGAGGAGAATGAAAAATCTCTTTTTCTAATGAATGAATGACAGAAGTTTGTTTTTGGTTTTCGTATTCATTCTGTTTTTCCAGCTTATCTTGAAGAATAAGCTGCATTTCAATCATAATTTCTGGATGAGTAAGAAGATACTCTCTGACGATTTGTTGAATATGATGAGAATCAGTATGTGGTATCATTTTTTCTTTAAGCTTAGATAAAAAGCTAGAATCTTCCAAAAGTTGTGATTTAAGCTTTTCTAAGCTTAAATCATTTGCTGTTTTTGAGTGTGATGTTGCGTTTGATAAAGAAGGTAAAAAGATTAAAATACTCGACATAACTATGACTAAAATTTTTGAAAAAAGTGTTATTTTCGAGTTTTGAGAGTGATAATTCATTTGTATACCTTCACATTTTTTAGGGTGTCATTGAGTGAACTATATGAAAAGCGCTATCTATGTGCAATGAAGCATTTAGTTATAGTGTATCTTTAAGAATGAGAAAAAACATCAATTTTTCTCTAAAAAGATTTCATATGATAAACCTTGGCTTGGTAAGGATTATGTTTTGTAAAAGATAAAAAAAATCTCTTTAATTTGTCAAATGTTGTTTTGATGTATAAGGGTATCAAAAGCTTTTTGTGCGTGTTTATTTTAGGAAAAAGTACGTTGATAATACAATGAAGAACATTTGTATTATTTTTTCCTGTTGCTTTATTGAGTACTGAGAAACAAAATTAAATAATGAAAAGTGAAATTATGAAAACCACAACACATTATGATCTGTTTATCATTGGAGGAGGGATAAACGGCTGTGGATTGGCAAGAGATGCAGCAGGACGCGGATTTAAAGTGGGATTGGCTGAAATGAACGATCTTGCATCTGGGACCTCAAGTGCGTCAACAAAGCTTATTCATGGTGGGCTTCGTTATCTTGAACACTATGAGTTCAAACTTGTTCGTGAAGCATTGAAAGAACGCGAGATTATTTTACGTATGGCTCCACATATTGTGCGTCCTTTGCGTTTTCTCCTTCCTTATCATAAAGAATTGCGCCCTGCTTGGATGTTGCGTTTTGGACTTTTTATTTATGATTATTTAGGGAATTGGAATCAGAAATTGTGGCGCAGTAAAACGATTAATTTTTCACAAAAATTTTGCTCTACACTGAAGAAAGAATATCAGAGAGGTTTTGAATATTCTGATGCAAGAGTAGATGATGCGCGTTTAGTTATTGGCAATGCTCGTGATGCAGAAAAGTGGGGAGCTGATATAAAAGTACGAACAGAAGTTCTCTCTTTAAAAAAAGAAGACAATAAATGGCGTATCTTTCTTCAAGACAAGTTAAGTAGCAAAGAATATAGTGTCACAGCTTCTTATGTCGCGAATATGACAGGTCCTTGGATTGATCATGTTTTAGCAAGCATATTAGATTGTAAAGAACATTCACCAGTACGGCTTGTTAGAGGTTCTCATATTTTGGTTCCCAAGCTTTATACTCATGATCGTGCTTATATTTTTCAAAATGGTGATGGGCGTATTATATTTGCTATTCCGTATCAAGAAGAGTTTACCTTACTTGGAACAACAGATTGTAATTATCAAGGAGATCCGGCTGACGTTCATATTACTGATACAGAAATTGATTATATTTGTGCAGCAGCCAGTGAATATTTCATACAACCAGTGTTGCCTGAAACGATTGTCTGGTCTTACTCGGGAGTTCGTCCACTCTATGATGATGGAGCTTCAAAAGCACAAGAAATTACGCGCGATTATGTTTTAAAAGAAATGGGAACAGGAACGACACCAAAGATACTTAATCTTTATGGTGGAAAGATTACAACTTATCGTAAGTTGGCTGAAGATGCGATGAAATTTGTTGAAAAAGAGCTTGGTAAAAAGAGAGCATCATGGACGGCTAAGGCAGTACTTCCAGGGGGTGATTTTCCCTATAACAAATTAGATACAATCGAAAATAGGATTGCTCTTTTGATGCCAGATTTAGATGCTTTTACACATCGCAGGCTTGCACGCTCCTACGGTACGGAAGCATTGGTGATCTTTGCACATGGTAAGGCAAATAAAGGAAAAAATTTTGGACATGGGCTTTATGAAGTAGAAGTAAAATGGTTGATGGAAAAAGAATGGGCTAAAGTATGTGAAGATGTGTTATGGCGTCGTTCAAAACTGGGTCTCCTATTTAATGAACAAGAGGTTGATACTCTTTCTTCCTATATGCAAAGCCAACAAGAGATTGAACAACTTTTATGATCATTTTATTTTACAGATTTTATCTGCAATATTGTAAAATATTTTCCTTAAAGAGATACTGATATCAGTCATAGATATTAAAAAGGCAATGGCTGTCTATACCCTGATTTTAGTTTTTTTTGCAAGAATCACAAAATGGCAAAATTAGATAGAATATTTAGGATGAAATTTGTCTATCTTATAAAGTGAAATTCAAGAATGTTACCAAGAATAACTCATTGAAAAAAATGATTTATAATTAGATTCATGTGAAATAAGGATTTTTATTCTTTCTTTAGGAGAAGATAAAGATACTTTCTGTAGCATTTATTTGCACAATAAGTTAAAAAAATCTAAAGAAAATTAAATCTATTATAAAAAATTGTATAATGTGTTAGTTTAGCATTTATTATCTTAAATGCTGTGCTAAATCATGTAAGGATGGAGGCTTGATGAGCGTAAGAAGAACTTGTAAATGAGTTTTTTATATTATGGTGAAAATCTTCTTTTTTCATGTTTATATACCTAAACACTAATCTATGAGAAATGCGATATTGTGTTTTATCATGATTGATTGTAGTAAACCTTGATATCAATTGAAAATAATGAACTGTTATTATACTCATGATAGTATAAGAGAATAAAATTTTCCGTAAACTAAAAGTAAGTATTTTTCTATGTATAAAGAGAGAGCTATAGGGACGTGAGAGTAATACCCTCATGATATTTTACAACCTTCCATCGCCTATAAAATTTGCAGTAGCACCAATGTTGGACTGGACAGACCGACATTGCAGGTTTTTTTATCGTCTTTTAACGAAAAAAGCTCTCCTTTATACGGAAATGATGGTAGCAGATGCTGTCATTCATGGTGTTCGCGAACAATTGTTGGCTTTTAGCGATAAAGAACGTCCAGTTGCATTACAACTAGGGGGGGCTGATCCGAGAAAGTTAGCAGAAGCTGCACGAATTGCTGAGGATTTTGGCTACAACGAAATAAATCTTAATGTCGGGTGCCCATCAAATCGTGTTCAAGCAGGTGTCTTTGGGGCTTGTTTGATGCTACATCCAGACATTGTGGCAAATGCCGTGGAAGCGATGAAACGAGAGGTTACTATACCTGTAACTGTCAAATGTCGGATTGGAGTGGACGAACAAGATGAAGAGTTAGCGTTAGATCTTTTGGCTAATCAGGTTTGGAATGCTGGATGTGATGCGCTCTGGATACATGCACGCAAGGCATGGCTGCAAGGATTGAGTCCGAAAGAAAACCGTAATATTCCGCCCCTTAATTATGAAAGAGTTTACAAATTAAAACGTAAATATCCTCATAAATTCATTGGGATAAATGGTGGAATTAAATCGATTGATGAGATCAAAGAACACTTAACTTTCTGTGATGCTGTCATGGTTGGTCGCCAAGTTTATCAT
>NZ_JBHIOZ010000032.1:6643-16427 GCF_042195805.1 Bartonella sp. AP57NXGY
GAATTAAATCGATTGATGAGATCAAAGAACACTTAACTTTCTGTGATGCTGTCATGGTTGGTCGCCAAGTTTATCATAATCCAGCTTTGTTAAAACATATTGATTTTGAACTCTATGGTGAGACGCAAAATAATCTGAGTGAGAGTGATCTTATTGAGGTTATGTGTGATTATACAGCTCGACATATTGCATCGGGGGGGCGGCTTTCTCATGTGACACGTCACATGATTGGTTTATTTCATGGGCGGGGTGGGGCACGTCGATGGAGGCAAATATTATCAAATGATGCGACAAAACCAAATGCAGATATATGTATTTTAAAAGAAGCTTTTTATGCTCTCATTTAATAATAGCCTAATAATTAACATATATTAAAGTTGAGATCCTTTGCGTTTGGATGTCTTTGCGATAATTTTGATCTCTTCAATTTTATAAGTTTTTGAAAGTTTATAACTTTTATTATGCATAAGAATTGTTGGAATGTATATATTAAACGGCATGCTGATTATGCCTATTAAATAAAAAATAGGTTAAGGGTATCACTGTAAAGGTAATCATAAGATATTAATAACATTTTGAATCTTGCACGTTTGTTATTAGGGTTGAAAATAGAATGTAGAAATTATTGCTTTCATAGTATTTAACATTTTTAAAGCACTGTTAAAAAAACAATAAATTATTCATATCCTGTATATATGACGGGATTTTCATAAACATTGTAGATTTTAAAAGGTATCCTTATGACCGCTAGTCCATTTGATGATTTTCGTGCTTTGCTTACAAATTTACCTGTTGCTGATGAGTTTTCTATAATTTTGGCAAAAAAACGGCAAAAAGACTTAACAAAAGAGCAAGGAACATTAGGAAAACTAGGAGATATTGCTGTTTGGTATGCGGGGTGGAGGGGTACAGAAAAACCTATCGTAACGAGACCTTTGGTCGCTATTTTTTCTGGAAATCATGGTATTGTAGAGGAGAATATTACACCATTTCCACAATCTATGACACAAAAAATGGTAGAAAATTTTGCCTCTGGTGGAGCTGCTATCAATCAAATTTGTATTGCTTATGATCTTGGATTAAAAATATTTGATTTAGCATTAGAATATCCAACAATGAATATTACGAAGGATGCCGCAATGGATGAGCGGAGTGCGGCTGCTACAATGGCATTTGGAATGGAATCCATTGCGGGTGGAACAGATCTTTTATGTATTGGAGAAATGGGAATTGGAAACACAGCAATAGCTTCAGCTTTATGCTTAGCATTGTTTGGAGGGGAAGTGGAAGAATGGACAGGAAATGCTATGGAATCAGAAGGTGATTTTTATCAGCGTAAAATTGCAGCGGTTAAGACAGCTATTTCTTTGCACAAGGATTATTTCAATGATCCTTTTGAGATAATGCGTCGCTTAGGAGGACGTGAGATTGCTGCTATGGTTGGTGCTATTTTAGCAGCAAGAATAGAAAAAATACCCGTTATTTTAGATGGTTTTGTGGCAACAGTAGCTGCAGCGGTTCTTTATAAAATGCATCCAAAAGCTCTTGATCATACCCTTGTTGGACATGTTTCTTCTGAGACAGCTCATCGTAAACTTTTAAAAAAAATTGGCAAAGAACCACTTCTAGATTTGGGGATGCGTCTTGGTGAAGGGACAGGAGCAGCTATGGCAGCTGGTATCGTCAAAGCCGCTGTTTTAACACATGCACAAATGGCAGTTTTGGAACAAGAAAGTTTGAATGCCTAAAAGATCATGAGACGGATATAAAAATCTTAAGAGTTTTGTTCATGCGTCTTGTCGTGTAATTTAATATAATTAAGTGGAAGTTCCGTTGTATATTTAATCTGTTCCATTGCGAAAGAAGATGAGACATCACGGATATCAATTTTAGAAATTAATTTTTTATAAAAAAGATCATAAGCTTCAATGTTGGGCACAACAACACGCAATAAATAGTCAATATCTCCACTCATTCGATAAAATTCAATGACTTCACGGAATTCTTGCACAATTTTTGAAAAACGCTTAAACCATTCATGACTATGTGTATTTGTGCGAATAGACACAAAAACAGTGACGTGTGCGTTTACTTTTTCTGGAGAAAGAACAGCAACACGACGCTGAATGACGCCATCTTCTTCAAGTTTTTGAATTCTACGCCAGCAAGGAGTGGTCGAAAGTCCCACTTTTTTAGCAATATCAGCAACAGAAAGTGTCGCATTTTCTTGCAAAAGATGTAAAATTTTTCGGTCAAGACGATCCATATTTTTTCTCAATATTTTAATTTATAAAAATTTACGCACTAAACAACGCAGATATACAATAAGCTCATCGTTAAACCATGGGTTTTTCTGTAACCAAGAAGTATTTCGCCATGACGGATGAGGCAAAGGCATAACATTATAGCCTCGAGGTTGAGGAATGGAAAGAATATTTCTCCAATCACCAACAGTTGCAGAAACGGTTTTATGTTTTAATTCTGTAATGTGCCACTTTTGCGCATAACTGCCAATAGCAAGAACAAGCTTTATTTGAGGCATTGCCTGAAATATCTTTTCATGCCATATTTCTCGACATTCACGTCTTGGTGGTAAATCAGCTTTATTTTTGTCATAACCTGGAAAACAAAATCCCATAGGAACAATAGCAAAGAGAGATTTATTATAAAATTCTTCTTTCGTGACACCCAGCCAATTACGCAATTTTTCACCAGAGCGATCATTAAAAGGGATAGACGTTTCATGGACACGCAACCCTGGTGCTTGGCCTGCAATTGCAATCGAAGCAGTATCGGATAAATAAACGACAGGGTTTGGTTCATGAGGAAGAGGAGGAAAATAATGGGGTTGTTGGACGCAAACACGACAGGAATAGATCTCTTTTTCAAGTTTGATAATTGGGCTACATTGTTTCATTAGTAAATAAAATTAAAAAATATTTTTTTATTCTGTGCGAGGATTTGCTTTGCGCCATTCTTTTGGTCGTTGAAAACTTGATGCCCATATTCCTTTCTTTTTCTTTCTAGCTTCTTGCTCTTCTTTGGGGTATTCATAATAATTTACAGCCCAACCATTATGTACAAGTGTTGCGTTGATATTGCTAACTTGTTTTGTTTTACATGTTGCAAGAATACGGCGATATTTATCTGTTTTTTTCCAGTGACATGTAACAGTTTGATTTTTTAATAGTTGTTCTAAATATTTTTTTGCCTCAAGCCCACAAGGGTAGCGCGCTTCCTTTTTTCCACAAAATTGGTGGAGTTCAGGAGCATCAATTCCAGCTAGTCGAATCTTAATTGAAGAAATCATAATGGTATCGCCATCAATGATTAATGCATTTCCTTCAACAGAGTTTTGAGAAGAAAATTTTTCTTTTTGAGGCAACCGCTGAGTTTTCTTAAAATAAGTTGACATAATGATAAGAATGCTAGCAGCGACAAAAATACTGAAACCGATTACTTTTAGATTAAAGCTTCTTAGATTAAAATGAGAAAAAGATTTTTTCATGAAATAAAGAAACTGCTAACATTATTATAACTCTATTTTAGTATTGTTTATAATTGACCCGAGAAACTTTATTCATATGACGAAACAGTGTTTCGTTTTAATGACAAAATTTTCATTAGATATCACAATAATCAAATACTCATACAGAATATATGTAAGCAACTTAAATAATAAATCAACTTATCCAAATCCGTACAAAACATACAAAGTTTAAAGTAAACTTTTTAAACTTAAGGAAATAAAAAAACATCCCTCAAAAAATAACTTTGAAGAGCAATACTCCCACATTTCTTTTGGAGTATAAAATCTATCAATTTAATAATAATTTTATTTATTTAATTTTTGTTTCCTTAAATTCAACGTGCTTTTTTACAACTGGATCATATTTACGCTTGCTCATTTTATCTGTCATTGTACGGCTGTTTTTCTTTGTTACATAGAAAAAACCAGTATCTGCAGTTGATAAAAGCTTGATCTTAATGGTTGCTGCTTTAGCCATAATGTAAATACCCTATTTATACTGAAAAAATATTATTGCTGTCAAAACTTATTTCCGACATCATCAGATTTTCCGGCAACACTACGGATGTTCTCAAAAAAGTCAAGAGCTGATTAATTTTCTCATAAGTTGGACAAACACCAAAATGACATATAAACCGAAAAAAACAGCCATGGCTATTGAAAAACCAAAGGGTTTAAAGATATCCATGGATTTTCCGATAAAGGTCGGTCCGATGAGCATACCAATTCCATAACAAAAAATAAAAGCAGAATTAGCAGCAGCAAGTTCTTGCCCCTTGAGACGGGCTCCTAAATGTGCAAGACTAATTGTATAAAGGCTCGCTGATACACCACCCAGAAAAAACAAATCAAGCATCAGAATCCATGGATATTGAAGAATCCATGGTACTATAAAAGTTCCTATAAAACCTAAAATAGCGCAACTCATCAGCGGGTAGCGTCGATCTTTGGCGTAGTCGCTTATAATGCTGATAGGAATTAAGAGGAAAATATTCCCAAGTGCAAGGGTTGCCATAAAATGTGCTGCTTCATTCTCATTATAACCAATGGATAAACTAAAGGGTATTATAAGAGTTAATACGCCCATTTGAATGGCCCCGTAAACAAGGACCGCCATCATTGCACTTGGAACGTGAAAAAGATAACGAAAAAATGGCATATATTGATTTTTTTGAAATTCTGGACTTAATTTCCAAGCGGTAAGAATTGGTATAGTAGCAAGTATAATAAGGCTATATCCAACAGCAAAAGGAATAAATCCTTGTGTTCCCACTTTTGCTAGCAGCGTTAGACCTATTATAAACCCTAATCCTAAGACAATAGCATAAATAGAAAGGATCAAACCGCGTTTTTTTGGGGGAGCATAACTGTTGATCCAAAACTCTGACAGGATAAACATAACTGTCATGCTGAAATGTAATATAAACTTTAAAATAAACCAAACCCATATGGGATCAAAAAAATAGAATCCTAAAAAACTTAAAGATCCTATCGCCATCATAAGCAATATTGTTTGAGCGATTCCTAAGTATAAGGCAATTCGAGACGTAAAAATAGCTGCAATAATTGTGGCGATTCCACCAACTGTTCCACTATAGCCGATTGTACTGTTGGAAAGTCCTTTCTCTGCCATAAGAAGAGAGACAAGTTGTGTTCCCATTGCCAATGCTGTTCCAACAGTGCCAATGGTTGCAATAGCGGCAATAATTGCACGCAAAGAATTATTTTGAGAGTCAAAAGGTTTTTTTTTCATGAGAATGGCTTAAGGTACTCTTGTTTATTTAAACAATGAAAAGATGAGCTGAAATGAAAGGGAGCCAAAACTATCCTTTGCAGTTTCTCTCATTTCCTAAGTATAAAAAACTGCAAGATTTTTATATGGTTATTATAGACTTAACAATAAAATTTACCCTCTTGTATACTAAAGAAAGAAGATTGTACATATAAAATAATATAAATATTATATAATATAAGCCATTTCTTAAATTGAATTTATTATTCATATTATATTTAATGGAGGGCAAGAAGATTAATTTTTTCTTTTCCCATAAAAAGTATACTTTTGTTTTTTTAATTTGTTTTTATGGTAGGATGTCGGTGAAAATTTTATTGGACGAGGTTTTGTTAACAGTTCAAAGCATAAAGCGCCAGCAAAAGGTTGTACCGTTATAAGTTTTACTTCTACAACATCACTGAGCTGATAGCCTTTATGGCTACGCTGTCCTACAAGAACATGTTGTGCTTCATCAAAATGATAATAATCATTTTTAAGTGTAGAAATATGGACAAAACCATCTGTATTGAGTTTATCAAGTGAGATAAAAAGACCTGCTTTTGTAACTCCGGAAATGCGGCCTGTAAAAATACGACCGATTTTATTCGTTAAATAGTGAGCAACAAGCCGATCAATCGTTTCTCTTTCAGCCATCATTGCACGGCGTTCGTATAAAGAAACTTGCGTAGCAATTTCTGCAAGATTTTGTTCTTGTGTATCTGTTAATTGATCATTTCCTAATTTGAGAGCTTTAATGAGTGCTCGATGAATAATGAGATCAGCATAACGACGGATTGGTGATGTAAAATGTGTATAGTTCTGCAAATTCAAACCAAAATGGCCACTATTTTTAGGGTTGTACTCTGCTTGTGATTGTGAACGCAAAATAACTTGATTGACTAGTTCTTGTTGTTGAGTATGAGCGACCTTTTCTAAAATTCTATTAAGGCGCGCTGAGGTAAGTTCGCTTCCGCGGGAGAGTGGTATCCCCAAACTTTGAAGAAAGCTCCGAAGTATTTCTTGCTTAGCAAGAGAAGGTTTTTCATGAATACGATAAATGAGCGGCTGGTGATGTTGTTTTAATGTTTCAGAAGCTGCAATATTAGCTTGTATCATAAACTCTTCAATTAAACGATGCGCTTCTAATTGTGTTTCACTCACAACATCTTTTATGCATCCATTTTGATCAAGAATAATCTTTTTTTCTGCAATTTCTAATTCTAGTGGTTGGCGACGATTTCGCGCAGCTTTAAGGCATGCATAGGCTTCCCATAAGGGGTGCAAAATGCTCTCAAAAAGAGGGGTTATTTTTTCATTTATATTACCTTCAATTGCCAATTGTACTTCTTGATAAGAAAGTTTGGCTCTTACACGAATCATAGTACGATGAAAACTATGTTTTCGTTTATTACCGTTTGCATCAAAAATCATACGAACGGCTAAAGCTGGTCTTTCTTTTCCTTCACGCAGAGAACATAAATCATGAGAAAGGCGTTCAGGTAACATTGGCACAACGGTATCAGGAAAATAAACAGAATTTCCACGTTTCAATGCTTCTTTATCTAAAGCGCTTCCTGTTTTGATATAATAAGAAACATCTGCAATGGCTACAATAATAATCCAACCATCATTATTTGCTGGATCCGTATCCTTGGTTGCATAAACTGCATCATCATGGTCTTTTGCATCTGGTGGATCAATTGTAATAAAGGGTAATTGTCGCCAATCTTCACGATTATCCATATTGGCAGCTTTGATATGTTTGGCTTGCTCAAGAACACTTTCAGGAAAAATATAAGGAATTCCTTTCGAAAGAAGCGCTATCATTGAGAGTGTTTTCTCACTCTTAATGTGCCCTAAAACATTCTTTATTTTTGCGCTCTTTAATCCGTAACCAGTATTTTTTTTTATTTCGACTTCAACGAGATCACCAATTTGAATCTTCATTTCTGGAGACATTTCAACAATGAGTTCATTGGTTTTGCGGTCTATAGGATCAAGGCGCCATTGATTATTTTCCAATTTTCGTACAATAGCAAATGCGCTTTTGGGAGATACATCAATTTTACGAATAATTCGTCCCGTATAAGGATGGCTTGAGCTTTCAGAATTTTTATTTCGAAAAACTTTTACAAGAATATGATCTCCAACACCAATATTACTTCCTGTTATGTGATGAAAAGAGTGTATTTCAATATTGGGCTTTGGAGAATCTTCCCATTCAAGAGGTTGTGCAATAAAACTTCCATCTTTATCACGTCCGCTAATTTTTACTAAAGAAACAGGGGGTAATTTTCCTTTGTTTATTGCTCTTTTGTGGTGTTTAGATATGAGATTTTGATCCTTTAACTCACGTAACATATCTCTAAGCCAGATACGAGAATCGCCTTTTAAGTTAAAAGCTTTAGCGATTTCTCGTTTACTTGAGTGGTTAGGATTCTCAATTATAAAGGAAAGGATTGCTTCCTTATTGGGAAAAGTTTTCCCCTTGAATGAAGAGAGATATTTTATGTTTTTTTCACCTTTAGCCAAAATTTATGTCTCTTTTATTTTTGCTTTTGTTTTAGAAGAAGCTCTTTTTGAAGTTGTTTTTTTACTCGATGCTTTAGCCGATATAAGTTCTAGTGCCTCTGGAAGTGTTACACTAATGGGATCTTTATCTTTTGGCAATGTTGCATTAATTTTACCCCAATTGACATAAGGACCATAACGCCCGTTGCGCACGGTAATGGTTCCTCCTTCGGGATGCTCTCCTAATGTTGCCAATGCTTCAGGTGTTGTTCTGCTTTGCCTGGTTTTGTTTTCTTGTTGTTCTGCTAATACTGTAACAGCGCGATTGATACCAATATCAAAAACTTCATCTGCATGAAGAAGGCGCGCAGATTTTCCATTATGGCTAAGATAGGGACCATATCGTCCAATCGTAGCCGTGATTGTTTTTCCGGTTTCAGGATGAATGCCAATTTCACGGGGAAGGGATAGTAAAGCCAAGGCTTTATCAAGGGTTACATTTTCTGCCTGCCATTCTTTTGGTAATCCTGCACGCTTAACTTCTTTGCTTTCACCAAGTTGAATATAGGGACCAAACCGGCCATTACGAAGAGAGATCTCTTTTCCTGTTTCAGGGTCAATACCAAGTATAACAGGTTCATCATTGCGTACAGCTTCATTCTCTTCTCCAGTATCTGTACCAAGTTGGTGTGTGTATTTACATTCGGGATAATTGGAACAGCCAACAAAAGCACCATAACGCCCAAGTTTTAATGATAATTGACCATTTTTACAAAGAGGACAGGAACGCACATCACTTCCATCTTCGCGTTCAGGAAAGGCGAGAGGTGCTAATGTTACATTTAAAGCATCAAGAACATTGGTTATACGGAGTTCTTGGATATTGCTAATAGATGCATTAAATCCATCCCAAAAATCTCGCAATACGTCTTTCCAAGAAAGTTTGCCATCAGAGATAAGATCCAGCTTTTCTTCAAGATCTGCTGTGAAACCATATTCTACATAGCGATTAAAAAAATTTTCAAGAAAGGCTGTAACAATACGTCCCTTGGCATCGGGAATAAGCTTTCGTTTATCAATGACAATATATCCACGGTCACACAATGTCGCTAATGTGGATGCATAAGTTGAAGGACGACCAATTCCTAACTCCTCAAGCTTTTTAATTAATGAAGCTTCAGAATAACGAGAAGGGGGCTCTGTGGTATGTTGTACAGATTCAACTTTTTCTTTTGTAAGTGCTTCACCAGTGTTTATTTGTGGTAAACGTGTTGTTTCATTTTCTTCATTATTTTCTTCGTCTCGTTGATCCGTGTAGACGGAAATAAAGCCATCAAAACGAACAACAGATCCTGTTGCCCGTAGATTTGCACGCTCTTCTCCTTGCTGTGCTTCAATTTCAACGGTTGTACGTTCAATGTCAGCAGAGCGCATTTGGCTGGCAATGGCACGCTTCCATATCAGATCATAGAGCTTTGCTTGATCGCTATCGAGAAAATTACGGACTTGACTAGGATTGCGTTGAAAATCTGTTGGGCGGATCGCTTCATGTGCTTCCTGTGCATTTTTTGCCTTTGTTGAATAAAAACGTGGCTTTTCAGGAATATAGTCTTTTCCGAAAGTTTCATGAATAACTTTTCGTGCTGAATCAATAGCCTCTGGTGCTATCTGCACACCATCGGTACGCATATAAGTAATAAGCCCTGCCGTTTCACCATTAATTTCAATGCCTTCATAAAGCTTTTGGGCAATTTGCATAGTGCGAGAAGCTGAAAAACCTAGTTTTGAAGAAGCTGCTTGTTGTAGTGTAGAGGTCGTAAATGGAGGAAAAGGATTTCTCTTTGTAGGTTTTGCTTCAACACTGAGTGTATGATATTGCGCTTTCTCCAGCATAAAGCGAATTTGGTCTGCTTGTTCTTGAGATTGAATATCAAGCTTGCCTATTTTTCTTTGATTAAACATTGTCAATC
>NZ_JBHIOZ010000033.1:0-16340 GCF_042195805.1 Bartonella sp. AP57NXGY
ACACGTGCCTTGCGCGGGGTTTGGCATGGGCGTTATGGAACAGCCCGTTGCCCTGCTCATGATGATAGGCTGCCTAGTTTATCTATTTCTAATGGAAATGATGGGCGTCTTTTACTCTATTGTTATGCTGGCTGCTCTTTTAGAGAGATCATACAAGCGCTTATTAGAATTGGATTGCTTGGAAAACAAGCTTATGATCAGACGCTCTCTTTCTCAAAACAGTTTTGTGCTGATCTCAAACAAGCAAAAAGGAAAGCAGAAAGAGCAATTTGGCAACAAAGCCAACCAATCAAAAATACTTTAGCAGAAACCTATTTACGTATGCGGGATATTACATGTGATTTGCCTACAGATTTACGCTTTTACGACAAATGTCTACACCCCTCTGGGGGTACATTGCCCGCGTTGATTGCTCTTGTTAAGGGGGCTGGTTCCTTTGCCATTCATAGAACCTTTTTAAAAGACAATGGCTGCAAAACAGATCAAAAACCAGCAAAAGCCATGTTGGGATCTGTAACGGGTGGTGGGGTGCATTTAAGCCAAGCCAATCCAAAACATCTGGTCATTTGTGAAGGCATTGAAACCGGTCTGGCTCTTTTGTCTGGGTTGTTATCAGAGCCCGTTGATTTATGGGCGTCCCTTTCAACCCTATGAAAATGCAAAATAGATATAAAATATCTATTCTAATAGTACCTATTGAAGAAACAGTAAAAATACATTACATTAGAACTACTTTGTAACACATTAAGTGGTCGTAAAATGGCTGAGACAACATTTACCTTTCGCGTCGATGATGTATTAAAAAATGAATTTTCCAAAGCAGCAAAGGCGTGTGATAGATCTGGTGCACAATTATTGCGCGATTATATGCGCGATATCGTAAAAGAACAAAAAGAAAAAAGTGCATACGATTTATGGTTTCGGGAACAAGTTCAATTAGGGATAAATTCTGCTAATGCAAGTGATATAATGTCTTCTGAAGAAATCGAAGCAGAAGCAAAAGAATGGCGCTTAAAGACACAAAGTAAACTAGATAGATCAACTTTATGAAGCTAATTTGGACACAAGTAGCACACGTTGACCGCAAAAAGATACGTGAATACATATCACAAGATAATCCTTCCGCTGCCTTAAAGTTTGATCAACTTTTATCTGAAAAAGTAGAAAAACTTGTTAAATTTCCTACCCTTGGTCGTTTAGGACGAATTGTAAATACACGTGAACTTATTGTACATCCAAATTATATCATGATTTATGATATTTCAAATGGCGTTGTGCGTATTTTACGTGTGCTCCATACAAAGAAAAAATTTCCTTAATCAACTGTATTTTTATTTATTTTGTAATTGAAGAAAATTATTTTCTACAATACTGCGCTCCGTATCAGTAAATAATGATAAATTATTATTTTTCTAATATTGCGAATATGATTGCATAATGCACTTTGCACACCGCTTAGTTTCTACTCGTAAAAATGAAGATGACACTATTGTCAATGATGTGTCTGTTGAAAAGCTTGGGGAACTCTTAAAAGAAAACCCCCGTGGTCTCTTAATGGTGCGTGATGAATTGGCTGGCTTTTTAGCCAATCTAGAAAGAAAGGAATATCAATCAGACCGCGCCTTTTATTTAACAGCTTTTAATGGCGATGATCAATTTACTTATGACCGTATAGAGCGTGGAACCATTTTTATCCCTTATGTCACTTTATCCATGATTGGAGGCATTCAACCTTCACGCATTATTCCGCTCATTCAAGCCATACACCGTGGAATAAACGATGACGGTTTATTGCAACGCTTTCAAATGATTGTCTGGCCCGATGACAATAAAGAGTGGCAATTGGTTGATAAACCGCCCAATCAAGAGGTCTGGCAAAAGTATGAAGGGGTATTTCGCTCTTTTCGTGATAAACGCTTAGGTTCTCCCGAACAACCACTGATCATGCGTTTTTCTGCTGAAGCACAAGTGAAGTTTTATGAATGGTTCGAGCATCTTCATAAAGAGGCAAAAGGAGGTACTCACTCAGAAAGCTTACAATCGCATCTTTTAAAAATGCCAAAGACCATAGCAAGTCTTGCGTTGATTTTTGAACTTCTTGACACTGGTCGTTTAGAAATTGGACTCTATGCCATCACAACAGCGTTGCGTTGGACAAGTTATCTGTTAAGTCATGCCAAAAGACTTTATGCGGCGGGGGATACATTAACAGCAGAGCGTGCAAAATTAATTGTCGAGCGTTGTGATTGTTTACCCGATGTTTTTACAGCAAGGGATGTTTATAAACGTGATTGGAAATATTTAACAGACAATCAAACCGTTAAGCAAGCTTTAGAGCTTTTATGTCGTTGTAACTATATTCGTGAAATCTCTGGAGAGAATAACTCCCAAGGCGGTCGACCTACCATACGTTATGAACGGCACCCTTTAGTGAAAAGTCATAAGACATCACACTGAGGCAATTTGGAAATCTTATAAAACATTAAACAATATAACAGTGAACCTTTAAAGCACTCCCCATCATTAGTTTTGGGGGGGTATGGGGGTTTTGGGGGGTCTTTTTACCCCCCCCTTTATATATTTTTTTAGTCAAAAATAAAAGTTATTATATTTCAATAAGTTAATCTTTCAAATAAACAACCTATATTAAACATAACACATAAATACAATTTTTAATATATATCTAAGAGGGTTTTGTAGGTGTTTTGGGGGGGTTAAAAACAGACAAAACCTATCAAAATACTCATTCTGATATTTTAAAGAACGTAGTACATTTATCTTGATGAATACGTGAAATGAATAGCAAATTTCACTACTTTGCTGATCTTATTCCATGTCATGGGCTGTTGATAAGCAGCCTTAAAGACCCCTTTTGAAAAAAATATCGGCTTTTTTTAGCAGTTTTTTTCCCTTTTTTATCGTTATTTGCTTTAAATGCATTTAATTAAATTCATTTTGATTCTTTTGATGATTATTAATCATCTCATAAGGCAAGGGATTTTTATTACAATATGCTGCAATCTATTAAGTCTGATAATGAACAATTCACTTTACGCTCCCTTTTACAATCCTATCGTGAACAGACAACTTCAAATACTCTACGAGGGAAACTGTTTGAAGATTTTGTGACAAAATATCTTATGTATGACCCTCTCCACTATGGGCGATATGAAAAAGTTGAGAGCTATTATGAATGGGCTAAAGAGCGTGAAGGTTGGAATAAAAATGATATCGGCATTGATCTGGTTGCCAAGCTTCGCAATCAAGAGGGCTATGTGGCTATTCAATGTAAGTTTTATCAAGCAGACCATCAGATCAGTAAAAAGGATATTGATAGCTTTATCGCGGCATCTGGAAAAGACATCTTTAAATATCGACTTCTCGTTGACAGCACAGAAGTGGAATTAAGTGACAATGTGAATGCCATGATTAAAGGACAAGCGATACCCGTTTATCGTATTGACCTTCGTCATATGGAAAACAGTCGTATAGACTGGCAAATATTTGCAACGAAAAAAGAAGTTGTTCTGAAATCAACAAAAGAGCCTCGTCCCCATCAAGAAGAAGCCATCAAGAAAGTCTGTGAAGGTTTAAAAGAAGCAGACCGTGGCAAGCTGATTATGGCATGTGGTACGGGGAAGACTTTCACCAGTTTGAAGATAGCAGAAACCCTTGCTGGGAAAGGCAAGCGTGTTTTGTTTCTGGTACCTTCTCTGGCTTTAGTCTCGCAAACAATCCGTGAATGGACAGCCGATGCACAAGTCCCGTTGCGTTCCTTTGCCGTGTGTTCTGATACGAAAGTAGGCAAGCGTCGTAAAAATCAAGATGATATTGTTGGCATGGAAACATCAGATCTTGTTCTCCCTGCTACCACGGATGCTCAAGCCCTTGCTAAAGAAGCTTGTGAATCCCTAGCAGATGCAATGACCGTGGTCTTTTCAACTTATCATTCTATCCAAGTGATTTCGGATGCACAAAAAGAGCATGGTTTACCCGAATTTGATCTGATCATCTGTGATGAAGCCCATAGAACAACTGGGGCTTCATTGGGAACTGAAGACAATGAATCTGAATTTATCAAGGTTCACGATAACAGCATCATTCGGGGCAAAAAACGCCTCTACATGACAGCAACCCCTAAGATCTTTACCGACAAGCTGAAAAAGAAGGCTGACGCATCTGATGCTGTTCTGGCGTCCATGGATGATGAAGAGCTCTATGGAAAAAATCTTTACACGTATACTTTTTCAAAAGCTCTAAAAGATAAACTTTTAACACCCTATAAAGTTATCGTCTTGGCTGTTGATGAAGCAATTATTAACGCAACGATTCAGAAACGCCTTAAAGATAAAAATTCCGAACTTATTCTTGATGATACAACTAAAATCATTGGCTGCTACAAAGCACTTTCCCAAATAGAAAAGAAGGAAGAAGATGGCATAAAACCTATGCGTCGTTCTCTGGCTTTTTGTAAAAATATCAAGACGTCTCAATTAGTTAGCGAACTATTCAATGACGCCATTGATGAATATCATAAATTTGTTCCCGAAAGTAAGACTTCTCTTATCTTTGATGTTAAGCACATTGATGGATCTTTTAATGGCAAAAATCGTAATAAATTACTTGATTGGCTTAAAGAAGAGACAGATGAGAATAACTGCCGTGTGTTAACCAATGTCCGATGTCTCTCTGAAGGAGTCGATGTCCCTGCTCTTGATGCGGTTATGTTTTTACACCCGCGTAAAAGTCATGTGGATGTGATACAGGCTGTGGGGCGTGTGATGCGCCGCGCAGAAGGTAAAACAACAGGCTACATTATTTTACCCGTTGGTATTCCCTTTAATATTCCACCACAACAGGCTTTAGAAAACAATACAAAGTATGATGTCATCTGGCAAGTTCTCAATGCTTTGCGTGCTCATGATGACAACTTTAAAAACAAAATAAAAGCCTTAGAGCTGGACCAAGATGTTCGTCATGTGTTTGAGATTGTAGGGGTCACTTTTGACCCTGCTTTACAAGCAATGACCGCAGTTGTTGACGAACTCTCTTTCCACGCGAAATCGGAAAGTGCTGGGCTTCATATTGGTTCAGTAGCAAGTGAAAGCTCTTATAAATATGGAGGACAAAAAGAATTCGAGTTTTATGTTGATGAATTATCGCGTGCTATTAAGCCCATCATTGTCAAAAAATGTGGAGAGCCTAATCAGTGGGGAAATTGGGCTGGCAATGTAGCTGCAATTGCACAAAATCATATTATTCGTCTTAAAAGCATACTCGCTGATAAAAAGAGTGAAGCCTTTCACGCTTTTGATGCCTTTCATAAAGAATTAAAGAACGGTTTAAATGACAGTATCGAGCAAGAGGATGCACTTGAGATGTTGGCGCAACACCTTGTGACACGTCCTATTTTTGAATCCTTGTTTGATGGAAATGAGTTTGTGCAAAACAATGCCATTTCACAAGCCATGGAAAAGATCTTAAGAGAACTTGATAAGATGAATATCAAAGACGAAGCCAAAGATCTTGAAAAGTTTTATCAAAGTGTAAAGGATGATACAGAGGGTATTATTGAAACGCGAGCAAAACAGAATCTTATTATCAAACTTTACGAAGATTTTTTTACCAAGGCATTCAAAAAGACAACAGATAAACTTGGGATTGTTTATACGCCTATTGAAATAGTTGATTTTATCTTACATTCCGTCAATGATGTTTTAGAGCAAGAGTTTGGACAAAGCTTAAGTTCTCGAGGCGTCTCTATTCTTGACCCTTTCACTGGAACGGGGACCTTTATTACACGGCTTTTACAATCCAAGCTCATCAAACCAGAGGATATGGAATATAAATTCCGTCATGATATTCATGCCAATGAGATTGTTTTGCTAGCCTATTACATAGCAGCGATTAACATTGAATCGACCTATCATAGTCTTATGAAAGGAGAGTATATCCCTTTTGAAGGAATTTGTTTAACCGATACTTTTCTGATGTTAGAGGAAAAAGATTTTTTTACACGCTATATGTTTGAGAATTCAGAGCGGTGTAAAAAACAGCAGGAAGTAGATATCCAAGTTATTGTTGGCAATCCTCCTTATTCAACAGGTCAAAAAAGTGCTAATGACAATGCAAAGAATACCCCTTATCCCATATTAAATAACCGTATTCGTGAAACCTATGCTGCTCAATCTAAATCAATGAATACGCGAAATTTTTATGACAGTTATATTCGTGCTATGCGCTGGGCAAGTGACCGTATTGGTAATGCTGGGGTAATCGGCTTTGTTTCTGGCTCTGGTTACATAGAAAAATCGACAATGAATAGTTTACGAAAATCTTTAGCCAAAGAATTTACGAGTATTTATGTACTTAATTTACGAGGGGATCTTCGTAAAAATATGTTAAGCAATGGAGCTGCTCAAGAAGGTGA
Source organism: Bartonella sp. AP57NXGY (assembly GCF_042195805.1). Classification (NCBI taxonomy): domain Bacteria; kingdom Pseudomonadati; phylum Pseudomonadota; class Alphaproteobacteria; order Hyphomicrobiales; family Bartonellaceae; genus Bartonella; species Bartonella sp. AP57NXGY. The sequence goes on from NZ_JBHIOZ010000033.1 coordinate 6,431, forward strand.
AAATGTTTTTGGTAGTGGTAGTATGACGGGCATTGCCGTGACGCTGTTTATAAAAAATCCCAATACTATTGGACCTTGTAAAATTTACTATCATGATATTGGTGATAATCAAACAAGAGAAAAAAAACTTAAAACAATTAAGGACTTTGGTAGTATTGATGGCATTACACGAAGTAAAAAAGATTGGCAAATAATCACACCAGATAAGCATGGTGATTGGATACGTCAACGTGATGACAGTTTTGAAACATTCTTAGCTTTAGGCGATAAGAGACCTCATGAGAAAAAACTCTTTGAGATTTATTCTTGTGGCATTACGACTAGTCGTGATGCTTGGGCATACAATTCAAGTCGTGCAATTTTAGCGAAAAATATGGGTAACATGATTGCCTTCTATAACAGTGAAGCAGAACGTTTTAATAATGCTTATGCGCACACTGACAGTAAATCACGTACAAAGGCTGTAGATAATTTTGTTAATTCAGATACAAGCAAGATAAGTTGGAGTTTGAATATAAAAAAACAATTAGCAAGAGGTCATATTTTAAAATTTGAAGAAGTCGGTTTTGTTCAAAGTTTATATCGTCCTTTTACACGACAGTGGCTTTATTATAATCGCATTTTTAATGAAGCAATTTATCAAATGCCTCGTATCTTTCCTGTAGAAAAAATGATCAAAAATACAGTGATACAAGTTTCTGCTATAGGGGCAAGAAGTGGATTTTCTGTTATTATGACTAAGGATCTACCTGATTTTCATGCAATAGATACAGGTCAATGCTTTCCACGCTATATTTACGAAGACACAACGGTCTCAAAAGATAAAAACAAAAAACAAACTCATTTATTTTTAATTTCTACAGAAGAAAGTAAAACAGCTGGTTTACAGAAGCGTGATGCCATTACTGATGAGGGACTAGAACATTTTAAAGCCGCTTATCCGAATGAAAAAATCACTAAGGATGATCTATTCTATTATGTTTACGGTATACTTCATTCGGAAGATTATCGTGCCCGTTATGCTGATAACCTCTCTAAAGAATTGCCTCGTATCCCGTGTGTAAAGAGTGCTGATGACTTTTGGAAATTTGTAACAGCAGGACGTGAACTAGGTCATTTGCACGTGAATTATGAAGATGTAGAGCCTTATCCCGTGATCTTTAAAAAGGGTAATCCAAAACAGACAGAAATCTCTAATCTCGAAAAATTCTATTATGTGACTGAAATGAAATTCGCAAAAATTAAGAATAGTAAGGAAAAGGATAAATCGACTGTTATTTACAATAGCAATATTATCATGACAGATATCCCTCTTGACGCTTGTGAGTATATCGTTAATGGTAAACCCGCTCTTGAATGGGTTATGGGGCGTCAATGTGTTAAGACTGATAAAAAGAGTGGCATTGTTAATGATGCCAATCGTTATGCTGTTGAAACCATTGGCAACCCTGCCTACCCTCTAGAGTTATTTCAGAGGGTTATTACCATAAGTTTAGAGACAATGAAAATCGTTAAGAACCTACCAAAACTAGAGATTAGAGAAACTGAATAACTTATAAAGCATGCTCACATAATGGGCATGCCAATCTTATTAAATCCGCTTATGTATTAGTTTAACTAACAGTCTATTTTATCATCTGTTATGAGATAAACTAAGATAGGAAATAATTACGTTATCAAGATCTCTTTAATGGACTTTTGTAAATTCTTTAAACGTATCATCTTGTGAGTTGATTACCTATAATCTTAAAAGGAATAATTTATCATGCGTTATTCTAAAAAGAAACCATTTGCACTTTTAGATACTTTTATTTGGATTGCTTTAAGACTTTTAAGAAATCCACTCTTAAATAGAATTAGATTTTTTTACATTGCCTTTAAAAGATTATACCGTAATCTAAAATGATAGCTTTATTGTTTTCAAAAGCTTTGTTTAAAGAGGATTATGTATATTCATTTTCTTATATTACTTATAGGTTTTGAAGGTTTCTCAAACCCCCAAAACCCCTACAAAACATATAGCATTAGTTGAGTTTACAGGTTGTATTTTGATATAGGTTGTTTTTTTTGGAAACTTGATAAAAGTTAACATATTGAAATATAATAAAATTTTATTTTTTATTGAAAAATATGTAAAGGGGGGGCGTAAAAAGCACCTCCAAAACCCCCAAAAACCCCTAAACCTCCAAAACTCATAACCATAATGGTCTTGATAGCATTTCTTATGAGTTACAAGCTATCTTTTGAAAGGCTTAAAGGATCATATGCTTTTCATAAAGCACATTTTAATCACTCACTAAAATCATAAGATTCGTCTGTTAAATAAACTGACATAACCGATAAAATAGACAAAAGCCCATTAAAAGAGATTTTTATAATCTATGGAATAATTTTATAGATCTTTTTTTATAGGTTGTTTCATTAAAATCTTGCACCAAAACCATGATCAGAACCCCACCACTTCAGTTTCTCAACTAGTGATCAAGGCTTTGGAGCGCGTCTTATTTTCTAAATTTCTGAAATCTTTTTGATATTTTTTAGGTGCTATTTCTTGTCTTTTTTTCCGATAAAATTGACTATTTTCTCTTTCCACGAGCGGGGTTGCTCCTTGCTGGTAACCTCTTGTGGATCATCAAGCTTTTCTGCCACCTGTTTAATCAAAGCGTAACTCACTTGCTTCACCTTTGCTACTTCTTTGGCTAAAGCTAATGCACGTTCAAGGTGGGTTTTGTTGATGCTCTCGTCAAAACCTAGGTGATCACCTGCCGTAAAGCTTTTCTGATAAGATTGTAAGGTTTCAGCATCACCCAACAAAGCAAGAGCGCCAAGATGAAGTAAAGCATAATGTGCATCGTTTGCTTCAGACGTGGTGCTTTTTTCCCAAGGAGCAGCGCCATAATCAGAGCGAAGTCTTTCAGAAAGGTCAATGTCTGTTACCGCCCATTTTAGCGCGTCATCAAGTGCTTGCTTTAAGCGATCCGCAGTAACTTCTGGTTCAAAGATTTCTAACCCCTTTGCTTCAAAATTAAGCTGTATATCTGGAATATCTTCCGTGTGGGTAGGATCAATGAATTTACAAGCGGTGGAAAGAATGCCAGTACTAATCATAAAAGCGCTATCAAATTGTGGGTAATCTTTGGCAATTTCGTCGTTATAAAGAATGTCTACTTCACGATCAGCCAATTGATAGCTTGCCATATGGTCATTCTCATTGATTTTCTCAGTTGACCAGCCTAGGCTTTTTAAAAGTGCATGAGCACTTTCCATGGTGAGACGATCATCAGTGTCATCCGCTTCATCCACTTCCTCTGCCGCTTCAACAGCAGTTGTTTTAGAAGCAACAGATGCTGTTTGCGGATCCAAGCTCAAAATCGGAGCGTTTTTAGGAAAACCAGTCCGATAACGGCGTGCAAGAGCAAGGACGTTATCAATAATATGTGCTATGTTTTCCCTTATCAAAGCTGAAAAGTTTTTATCCTTCAAACTTTCCTTATAAAATTTGAGTTTTTCAACATCCCCAATAAGAATAAGTGCAATAAGGTGCAACTTCGCAAAATCATATTCACTGTCTGGGGACAAAGCCGCATAATCATAGATGATTTGATTCACATTTTGTCGATCAGCCCAGCACAAAATATCCGCACTGATCTGTTTCAGCTTGCCTTCATCCAATTCAGTACTAGAAACTGCATAAACTTCTTCTGATTCTTTAAGAACGGTATATTGGGGAGTATTGATGAAAATAGATCGATAAGCTGTAGAAAAACCAAGTGTTGAAAGAGAAACCTTGAAGGTAACAAATGGTGTCTCTCCTTTTTTATCAAGGTCGTACACTATATTAATGATACGATCTTTCGTTATAAAATAAGCATTGCAATTGTAATTTTTATCACGATAGACTGTCCAGTCCATCCTTTTTAAGTCTTCAGAAACTGTATTAAGAAAAGACAAATCTTGTAAACTAAGACGATCATCTATAGCTTTTCGCTCATTAAGGATTTTCAGATATTCTTCAGCAAATTGAACGGCATGGTTAATATATCTCTCTACTTCACGGTCATCCAAAATCTCAGAAATCTTACCGGCTTCTAAAAAATTTTGATAAGATTTCAGAACATCAATTTGACCTGTCAATGCTAAACAAGCCAAATGCCAGACTATACGTATATTGTAGCTATACTTTTGAACACGTGTTTTGCTTTCTATTGATGCTTGTAAATCTTGGGCACGTGCCCACTGTATTATCCGCTCAGAGATTTTGATAAGCTCTTGCTCATCTAATGTCTCTACACAAATATCAATGCCTTTACCAAAACCACTAAAAACCCCCCCCCCAATCGTATTAAAAGAATTATAAATATTTTTAGGAGAAACACACCAATATTCCTTACTATAGTGAATACAATTGCAAGCGACAGAAATCATTTCATTAGATATTTCAGCTTCAATACGGACATTGTAATTATCATGAAGACGTATAAAACCAAAATCAAATTGAATAAAGCGGTCGGGCAAAATCAACCACATTTTTCCAGGTTCCGTTGAAAACCACCCTTGTGTTTTAAGAACGCGCATTGCTGCTGTGAGACTTATCGAGCGCTGTTTTGGCTTCTTGCGCGTTAGAATATCGTCTAATTCCCCATTTTTATAGGCCTGTGCAAAAAAAAGCAGGCGATCATCCGATGTCATTGTTTTATAATCAGCAAATTCTGGCACAGATAGTTTTGGGGTAGATCTATCACTCCTTAAAGCCTCCATATCACCAAGTAATGCTTGTGCAACGGCAGAATGATTAGTAGCTTCCTCGCACAACTTTTTTTCAATATCCTGTGCTTGCGCCCATGCAATCACTTTGTTTAAAGCGGTTGTGATATGGCTTTCGGAAAGATCCGGAGCTTTAACATTAAAATCCTCCTTCGCGTAAAACAGCACATCTCCATATTTACGCTGTGATTTTTCACCTCTAGAATATTCCCGAGCAAGACAATAAGCAGCGGTGGTGAGATCAGCCGAAAGCAAAAACTCTTTGCCACTCTCTCCATAATTTTTTACACCATAGCCAATACCGACAATGCGATCGGGAAGATGATAATGCGCAAAAGTATCCCCCACGTTATCACGATAAGGCTCCCAGCCCAGTCTTTTTAAAATCTCTGTGACATCTTTAGTTTGCATCATCATTCCCCCAGCATAATCTGTAATTCTTTTACATAAAAATTACTTGTATAATACTTAGGCTCTCTAGAAAGACTATATATTTCCTCTATCAATTTCACCTCTTCCATAGTTTTTTCCAAAAGCTCTTGTAAAAAGGGATAGGTTGCGGAGTGGGAGTGTGCTCAATCTTTTCAATCGGTTGGTCACCTTCAGGTATCTCAGCTCCCACGTGTACTTTAATTCTTTTGCAGAGAAATTCATAAAAATTACTTGCGTAATATTCAGAATCTTCAGATGTATACTTGAGATAGAGTGGGCATTCACCATCCCGAAACTGCGTATAATCAAAGTAAAAGGTTTCATCAAGATCATAACTCACAACGAGCTGTTCTGGTGTCGCAAAACCATGTTTTCTATCGAGTAAGTTTTGGTAAACAATATCACCAGCAGGAATACCTTCCCCACAATCTCCATAAAGGCTATAAATTTCTTCACCACCAATTTCTCCTCCTCCATATTTTTTTAAGAAAACTTTGTAAGAGGATGTGAATTGCAAGCCGAGAGTTTTCTCCGCCTTTTCAATCTGTAAATCATCTGTTTCATTCTCTTCATCATCTTCACTACCCAAATTGATAATCTCATCATCATATTTATTCACTTTATCAATTAATACTGCAACATCATCTAAGGTATAGGTTTTCATAGATGATCCTCAAAACGTGCGTTATAAACGCTCCATATTTCCTCGCTATCAATTTCACCTCTTCCATAATTTTTTCCAAAAGCTCTTGTAAAAAGGGATAGGTTGCGGAGTGGGAGTGTTCTCAATCTTTTCAATTGGTTGGTCACCATCAAGTATCTCTTCTCCCGCGTGTACTTTAATTCTTTTGCAAAGGAATTCATAAAAATTACTGGCGTAATATTCGCAATTATCCAATGGATACATAACATAGATTGGACATTCTCCATCCCGAAACTGCGTATAATCAAAATAAAAAATTTCATCAAAATCAGCGTAACACACGACAAGCTGTTCTGATGTTGCAAAACCATCTCTTCTATCATTTAAGTTTTGGAAAACAATATCACCACCAGGGATATCTGCTCCACACTCCTTATAAAGGCTAAAGATTTCTTCACCACCAATTTCTCCTCCTACATATTTTTTTAAAAAGCTCTTATAAGAAGATGTGAATTGCAAATCGAGAGCTTTCTCCGCCTTTTCAATCCGTAGATCATCAGCCGCATTTTCTTCAGTACGAAAATTGATAATATCATTATATTTATCAACTAATTCTACAACATCATCTAAGGTATAGGTTTTCATAGATGATCCTCAAAACTTGCGTAACGCTCCATATTTCCCCTATCAATTGCCCCTCCTCCATAGTTTTTTCCAAAAACTCTTGTAAAAAGGTACAGGTTGCGGAGTGGGAGTGTGCTCAATCTCTTCAATCGGTTGATCACCTTCAGGTATCTCAACTCCCGCGTGTACTTTAATTCTTTTACAGAGGAATTCATAAAAATTACTGGCGTAATATTCGCAATCTTCAGATGGAAGCATGACATAAAGTGGGCATTCACCATCCCGAAACTGCGTATAATCAAAGTAAAAGGTTTCACCAAAATCAGCGTAACACACGACAAGCTGTTCTGATGTTGCAAAACCACGTTTTCTAGCATTTAAGTTTTTGAAAACAATATCACCACCAGGGATATCTGCTCCACACTCCTTATAAAGGCTAAAGATTTCTTCACCACCAATTTCTCCTCCTACATATTTTTTTAAAAAGCTCTTATAAGAAGATGTGAATTGCAAATCGAGAGCTTTCTCCGCCTTTTCAATCCGTAGATCATCAGCCACATTTTCTTCAGTACGAAAATTGATAATATCATTATATTTATCAACTAATACTGCAACATCAGCTAAGGTATAGGTTTTCACAAATCTTCCCCTGCGTGCTCTTTAATTCTTTTACAGAGAAATTCATAAAAATTACTTGCATAATAATGTGACGCTCCAGATGGAATCTTGACGTAGAGTGGGCATTCACCATCCTGAAACTGAGTATAATCAAAGTAAAATGTCTCCCCAAAATCAGTTCTACTGACAACAAGCTGTTCTAATGTCGCAAAACCATGTTTCCTATGATATAAGTTTTTATGCACAATATCACCAGCAGGATGATCCTCAAAACTTGCGTTATAAATGCTAAAAATTTCCTCATAACCAATTTCTCCTCCCTTATAATTTTTTAAAAAATCCTTATAAGAAGTTGTAAACTGTAAACCGAGAGTTTTTTCTGCCTCTTTAATCCGTACATCACTAACTGCATCCTCTGCAGTACCAAAATTGATAATCTCATCATCATATTTATTTACTTTATCAATTAATTGTACAACATCAGCTAAAGTATAAGTTTTCATAGGTTGTTCTCCATAAATTATTATTTTTTAGTTGCTATATCTTTCTTTTCATAATCTTTAGCACGTTCCTTCCAGTATTTCGTCCTCCATTTATCGAATAGGTCTCTGTCAATAGCTGATCCCATTGTATTAGGATTAATATGAATAACTGAATTATGTTTATTATGAAACGCATTTGTAACCTCTGCTATGGGACCATCATGTGTTTGCAGCATATGATGCAATTCAATGGGATTTTCATTAAAGTCAAGAGGTGCTCTTCCTGTTTTCATCCTTTCAATATTTGTACCTTTTACTTCTTTTCCTTTTACTGTCCAACTAACAATCTGGTTAGGATCAAACAGATCATCTCTCTGATAGACTTTGTTTGTCTGAGTAATTTTTTCTCCCTTGTTAGTTATTTCAAACTCAACCTCAATAGGTTTTGACCAGAATTTTCTCTCTTGCCCCAAATATTGAGTTGCAATAGCTTCATCGCTCATTTTTTCTAGCGATTGTGCGATTTCTTTCCCCACATGCGCAGTATTTACTTCAGAACTAGTTGCTCCCGTTATAGCCGCTTCTTCAGCTTTAGCAGCAAATTTGATGAGATCTTTTTCTACAAGCTTTCCCGCAAGCTTTACGCCTCCCTTGGCTGCTGAAACAGCACCGTCAGTAAGCACTGTAGAACCCACTATATAAGCCACATCTCCTAATGGTTTACCTAGCATTTCGCCAGATTCAGCACCAGCACTGAATGCTCCATCCCCCCCTTTCTCCATTGTTTCATGTATGTGATCTATATGCCCCCCAAAGGAATCCTTTATGTGATCTATACGCCCTCTAAAGGAATCCTTAACACCTCCCCAGAATTGACCAACTCCTTCCCAGAGTTGACCAGCACCTTCCCAGACATCATCAAATATATGCCCACTCGTGGCCCAAGCTTTTGCTGTTCCAACGCCTTGAAGGGCATTTTGATAGATCTCATCAACTGAACTGTTTCCTATTGCCGATCCTAATTCTTTAACGTCATGAACTGTCGCATATATTCCGTTTCCTATTGCCGATCCTAATTCTTTAACGTCATGAGCTGTCTCAGATATTCCGTTTCCTATTGCTTTTACGGCACCAACAATCATACCCTTCGCAAGACCTATCCCAAAAATCCTATCTTGCTCTTCACTAATCTCGAACCATTTTTCGTTAACATCTCTTCGACACTGATCATCAGGGCACTCTTCTAACTCTTTCTTCATCTGAGCGCGTTGTGCACTCCCCAAAAAGTTATTTGCAGCGGCATTACCAGCGGCATCGGCGCCGGCATCAACATTGCCACCGGCAAGGGCAGCAGCAACGCCCCCAGCAGCCCTTGCAACATCAATGGTGTGATCTCTAAAGTCAGCAAACTGCGCATCAATCTTTGCGTTTATACGCGCTTCCTCTTCCGGAGTTGGGGTGCGACCGTTTAGGTCCCCCATTTCCTCTTTCACAATGCCTTGCACCCACAATTGAAACTGGAGCATAGCAGTGGCTTCGCCCACAGCACCCCCCACAGCACCGGCAGAGCAAGCACCGCTCGCAACAGCGCCTTTTAAGCAGCCAAGTCCTGCATGGGCAACGATCTGCGTGACCGTATCTATTTTGCCTTCAGCCTTGGCGGTACCGATTTCTTCCGCCAACGATTTGCCAACCGTATCAGACAGGGCGATGCGCAGATTGTTAAAAAAGTTCTTGTCAAGAGAGCCGCCCTCAAGAGCCGTCTGCACGCCTGTGCCAATGGCGGCTTTGATCAAGTTCTTTTTCGCTTCAAGGGCGATACGATCGACAAAAGGAGCGGTTTTTGGCAAAGATTGTCCAACACCAGCCATTTCGGTTAGTTGGCTGGTTAAGCCTGCTGTCAACATCGACGAGACAATGCTGAGAACATTCTTTGAAGAGCCAAGCTCATGCAAGGCACCGGCAATATTGCCGCGATTGTTAACAAGAGCCACAGCGCTTTTGTTAATCAGCGCTTGGACACCAGCCTGTATCGCCGCATTCATGGCGGTGCTCGAGCCAAGCCCCAAAGCACCGGTAATGGCACTGGCAGCGCCCGAGGCTGCTCCACCCGTAACCGCCGTGACAGCCAATGCCACGAGAGCCGCACCGGCTTCTGTCAGCCCTTGGGCTTTATAATCCCAGTCTTTAAATTCAGCCTTAACTGCTTGCCAATCCACTTGCTTGGATAATTCTGGATCATCACGCAGTTGCTTGATCCATGCCATGCCTGGAGAGCGAGACAATTGCTCAAGGGATTTGTCTAAATCACCGGTTGCCTGATACTCAACAACAAAGCCATCACCCG
>NZ_JBHIOZ010000034.1:0-1217 GCF_042195805.1 Bartonella sp. AP57NXGY
CCTTGTGCCCATAGAGCACGCGTTTCAGCGCAAAAATCGGCATAACAGCCTTCCTCAATGGCATCACGAATTCCCTGCATAAGTTGTTGATAATAAAAAAGATTATTCCAAGTCAACAACATCCCCCCAAGAGATTCACCAGATTTAATCAAATGATGCAAATAAGCACAACTATAATCATGTGCTGCTGGACAAAGTGACTGTGGATCAAGAGGAAGTGGATCTTCTGCATAACGCGCATTACGCAAATTAATTCTACCAAAGCGGGTAAAAGCTAAACCATGACGTCCTGCACGCGTCGGCATAACACAATCAAACATATCAACACCACGAGCAACACTTTGTAAAATATCATCGGGTGTCCCTACTCCCATAAGATAGCGTGGTTTATCCTCTGGTAAAATCGGACAAGTAGTATCCAATACTGCTGTCATAACACTCTGCGGCTCACCAACAGCAAGCCCTCCAATAGCGTAACCTTTTAAATCTATTTCTTTTAATGCTTGAGCAGAACGTTCACGCAGTTTCATATTATCACCACCTTGAACAATCCCAAACAATGCTTTATCTGGCTGATCTCCAAAAGCTGTTTTACAACGCAGCGCCCACCGCAATGAAAGTTCCATAGCTTCTTCCATTTCTTTTTCAGTTGCGGGTAATGCAATACATTGATCCAACTGCATCTGGATATCCGCACCAAGAAGTTCTTGAATTTCGATAGAACGCTCTGGACTCATTTCATAGTAGGCTCCATTAATGTAAGAACGAAAAATCACACCTTGTTCAGTAATTTTACGGATTCCCGCCAATGACATAACCTGAAAGCCACCAGAATCGGTTAAAATAGGTCCGCTCCAGCGTGAAAATTCATGTAATCCTCCTAAACGCGCAACACGTTCAGCTCCTGGACGTAACATTAAATGATAAGTATTCCCCAAAATGATATCTGCACCAAGATCACGAATTTGATCCATATACATAGCCTTAACGGTTCCTGCCGTCCCAACAGGCATAAATGCGGGTGTACGAACACATCCTCGCCCCGTTATAATTTCGCCTCGACGTGCATACCCATCTTGAGCAATTTTTCTATAATGAAATGTCTTTATCATAACTCTCGTCTTTTTGATTCCATCAATGCATATCTCTATAGAAAGAAAAAAGATATCCCCTTACGAGCATTGTCAAAAGCTTTATGAATTAATTTTTGATTCGCT
>NZ_JBHIOZ010000034.1:1317-3168 GCF_042195805.1 Bartonella sp. AP57NXGY
AATTTCATCTTCACATACTTCCATAAGCAGTAACTTTGTACCCATAGAAGAAAATTTTGAACGCATTGTACAGCTTACATATTCTTTAACTTTTACAGATAAAAATTTTTCATCTACTGGGCACAGCGATCCTCACGCTTAATAAAAGCGCAAATGAGCATAATCACTTATCCACTCACAATTGAGATAGCTCTTGGCACTTAAGATAATTCACAAAAGAAATTAACGTGTAAATAAAAATACTTTAAAAAACTAAAAATGCTTTTTGTAAAGATTCTCAAATACCAAAAGCTCTATCGTACCATTAGAGACTGAAAAAGCCGTATGATGGTACCCGCTTGCTCCTTCATAAGCTTTAAAGAAGGTGGTGCATAATAGATTTTATACTATTTATAGCTTTAAAACTATACATGCCATGAATGTCATCGTGGAAGTGAACGTTGATATGTACTAAGAAATGCTTCTTAAAAAACACGTAAATACGCAACACAAGTGTATTCCGTTTGGAGCATTCCTCTATTAAAAAACGAGAAAAATAAAAGCGTAAGTCCATACATAATCTTCATTATTTAAAAGATATTGCATTAGATACTTTTAAAAAAGTAAAGTTGAATTAAGAAGGAGATGGCAAGACTAGCCATTTGTTTCACTTCTGCGCCTTTATTATATTCTTCTAAGATTAAACTGTCTTCTTATTTTAAAGATTACGCCAATATATATAAATGCTGGTTTTCCACCTTGCTAGGAAAACTGGATGAGCTAGTAAAGCTCTTATCCATCTTAATATATGTTTCAAACATGCTTCTGCATTAGGATGGGATGTTGATTTACGAGCAGAAACAAAAGCACACGCTCTCTTAGGAAAGTAACATCATAAAACCATTAAGACCGACAATGGATTGAAGAGAAATGCCGAATTTTTTATAAAACACTTTGCCAAACAACAACCATAATACAACAGACTTTGCGTTTTCTTATTCTGACAGGTGTTTGTACAAATCCGTTGCGTTATATTCTTCAGGAAGATCCGATTAAAGAAAATATATGGACAATGCTTAGCTCGAAATTATAAAAGGTAAGCGTGATACTACAAAAGAGTTTCGTGTGCCTTTATTGATCAGACAAGAGTATTTTTTCTTAGAAACTTACAATTGAAATCAGTATAGTTTATACTATTCTACATCCGCAGCAATAATGGCTTTGGTAATTGAATCTGGATCTGCAACAGGTTCACCACGTTTAATTTTATCAACATTTTCCATACCTTCAACAACCTGCCCCCATATGGAATATTGACGATCAAGCCACGGAGCATCTGCAAAACAAATAAAAAACTGAGAGTTAGCAGAATTTGGATTCTGACTCCGTGCCATAGAAACTGTACCACGCTTATGAGAAAGATTTGAAAACTCTGCTGTTAAATTTGGTTTTTCTGCCCCCCCCATACCAGCACGTGATAAATTGAATTTTTCACTATCCTTCTTTCCAAATTGCACATCCCCTGTTTGCGCCATAAAACCATCAATAACGCGATGGAAAATAACATTATCATAAGCACCTTCCCGTACCAGTTCTTTAATACGTGTAACATGACAAGGTGCCAAATCAGCAAAAAGCTCAATAACAACTCTGCCCTTTGTTGTTTCAAGAATTAAAGTATTCTCTGGATTTTTATTCTCAGCCATATGGAAAGCTCCCTTGATTCATTTCTCAACTTGTAAAGTAGCAGCATTAATAACATCAGGATTTTTTACAGATCCATTATTACTTGTCGTACCTTTTTTTATTTTATCAACAACATCCATCCCCTTTATAACCTCTCCAACAACCGTATACTGACCGTTTAAAAAA